>NZ_JBQKIK010000012.1:0-81222 GCF_052117805.1 Bilifractor sp. LCP21S3_F8
AGCGTTCATCCTGAGCCAGGATCAAACTCTCATAAAAAAGATTGATTCGTTCAGAATTAACACTTGGCTAATTCATCCCTTTTTACTGTTTTAAAGGATCGTAATCAATTCGTTATCTCCCTGTGAACAGTTCGATAACCCGTTGAATACTTTCGATCGTTCAAACAAAAATTTTATAAAACTTCATTTGAATTTTCGAGGATGTGTTTTACTGTTCAGTTGTCAATGTTCATTCGTTTTCTATAACCAAATCGATTGTGTTGAAAATCTTTCAGCTCAATTCATTTTGGTTGAATTGTTTTGTCGCATCGCTGCAACGATGTATACTATATCATCATTGCGAATGTATGTCAACAACTTTTTTCATTTTTTTTGCGTCTTCTCAATTACAAAAGTAAATTCCATCTCGTAGTGGAATTTAACCCTTCCAAAACCCTCCGCATTTAAGGATGGAATCCTGCTATTGCGTATTGTAAAACTATCATCCTCCGCAAGACGGCCGGGCGACGCAAATTAAGATTTTCACAGAATCGTCGCCCTTCACAAGACAGCCGGGCGACGCAAATCAAGAATCACCTATCATATTTTCATGCTTTTTTGAGTGCATTGAGGTACCCGATGGCTTCCCCGATATTGGATACTGGTATCAGATTGATCGGTGAGCTTTCCCGGACTCCCGACAGAGCGCGCATACAGGATTTTGGAAGAATGACGGTCCGAAATCCCAATTTCTGGGCTTCACGGACTCTTTGTTCAGCCATTGCCACGGAACGGATTTCTCCGGAGAGGCCGACTTCGCCGAAGACTACCGTGTCTGCGGGGATGGCAATATCTCTTGCGCTCGACGCGATCGCGAGAAGAATGCCCAGATCTACAGCAGGTTCTGTCATTTTCACTCCGCCGGTGATATTCACATAGGCATCGCTTTGTGACAGATTGATGTGTACTCTTTTTTCCAGGACGGCCATAAGGAGATTTACGCGATTATAATCCGTTCCGTTTGCAGTTCGTCTCGGAAATCCGAAATTACTGCGACACACCAGCGCCTGAATCTCAATCATGATGGGGCGGGTACCTTCCATCGAACAGGCGACGACAGAGCCGGATGCGTCAGTCGGTCTGCCGTCCAGCATGTACTGCGAAGGGTTCGCCACCTCTTTGAGCCCCTCTGCGCGCATCTCAAATACGCCGATTTCGTTTGTCGAGCCGAAACGGTTCTTTGCCGCGCGGAGGATCCGGTAGGACTGACTTCTGTCTCCCTCAAAATAGAGCACGGTGTCTACCATGTGCTCCAGGACTCTGGGTCCGGCGACATTTCCCTCCTTCGTCATATGACCGACAATGAAAATCGGAATCAGCATGGTCTTCGCAATGCGGAGCAGCACCCCGGTCGATTCCCTGACCTGAGAGACATTCCCGGGCGATGACTGAATGTCCTCGTTGTACATCGTCTGAATGGAGTCAATGACAACCATGTCCGGCTTCTCATGCTCAATGACTCCCTCGATATCGGTAAGGTTTGTTTCGCACAACAGTTTGAGATTGTCGCTGAAAGTGCCAATGCGC
This sequence comes from Bilifractor sp. LCP21S3_F8, assembly GCF_052117805.1. Taxonomy (NCBI): domain Bacteria; kingdom Bacillati; phylum Bacillota; class Clostridia; order Lachnospirales; family Lachnospiraceae; genus Bilifractor; species Bilifractor sp. LCP21S3_F8. Next base: position 1,567 of record NZ_JBQKIK010000012.1, read on the forward strand.
ACGGATCTCAGTTTGATCTGCTGCAGGGACTCTTCTCCCGACACATAGAGCACCCGGACGCCCTTTGCGGTGAGATGCTGACACACTTGAAGAAGCAGGGTCGATTTTCCAATACCCGGGTCTCCGCCGATCAGAATCAGCGATCCTTTTACGATACCGCCGCCAAGTACACGGTCCATCTCACCAATGTCTGTCCGGGTCCTCTGCCCGGATGAGACATCAATCTCCGAAAGTGATTTCGGTTTCAAGCGCTCGCTATTTCCTGCAGATGACAGCCCGGTGCTTCTTGTACCGGATTTCTTTGTCGAAACGAGTTCTTCCACAAACGTATTCCACTGGTGGCAGGAGGGACACTGACCCATCCATTTTGCGGATTCATATCCGCAGTTCTGGCAGAAATAAGCGCTCTTTTTGTCTTTGCTCATGTAAAATCTCCTGAAAAAGGCTCCGGAATCCTCCGGAGCCTGGTTTTTGTTCATATCAATTCCGCTTAACTTCGAGTCGGTTCGGACTTTCACTCAATCTTTACGTCCAAACAGGTTCGGACTTCATTCAATCTTCGCATTCACGCCTGTTCGAACTCATTCAATCTTTACGTTCAAGCAGGTTCAGACCTTTACAATCTTCACGCTTACAGATTTTCCTTCGCTGAGTTCAACACTGAAGGAGAGCTTTCCACCCATATTCGTGGTCATGTGTCCCACATTCACATCGTCGAGAAGAACCTGATATTCTGTATTCTCAGCGGCGCCAACCGTGATTTCTGCGTCTTCCGGTCCTTCCACAGAGAAGGAGATCTCCTGATCTGTGATCTTGAGATTTCTTACCGCAGTGCCGGGAACCGATTCATATACAAAGGTTTCGTTGCATTCCAGTTTTGTGATTTCCCGGTAGGTTTTTACTTTGTACAGATTGCCCTTGAATTCAAAATCTCCCAGCTTTTTCTTTGCGTCCAGCTCATAATTGCCAAAGCTCAGTGTTCCGTCATTTTCTGCGCGAAGCAGTTCCTTAACGACAGCCATTTTTTTGTACTCCTTCTGCTATAGAATATTCGTGTATCTGACTGACAGATACTTTCGGCGGTCCGCCTCCCCTTCTAACGCGGATGACGTGCCCGCCATTTAATCTTTGCAAATATTATACGATATTCGTGTTTTTTTCTCAACAGGCAGGATTGTGAAATTGTGATATACCGGCAGTTCGCTGTCCTTCGGCAATCATTTTTTCTGTGTCCGGAAGATAATCTTGTCATCCCGGCAGCTCACCGAGACGTGGTCTCCGCTCCGGATCGAGCCTTTTAGAATCTCCTCCGCAAGTGGATCCTCGATCCTGGTCTGGATGGCGCGTCTGAGCGGTCTTGCTCCGTATTTGCTGTTATAGCTTTTCTCAATGAGGCTATCCTTTGCCGACGCGGTGACAGTCAGACGAATGTTCATCTGATCGCTGCAGCGCCGGATCAGATCTCCGAGGAGAATATCGACGATCCGATGCATCTCCTTCTTGCCGAGGGAGTGGAACACCAGAATCTCATCGATACGGTTCAGAAACTCCGGACGGAACATCTGACGGATCTCATCCATGACCTGATCCTTCATATCGCTGTAATTCCGTTCTTCATTGTCCTCTGATAAAAATCCAAGATGCTTCGGCTGCACTATCCGGTTTGCGCCGGCATTCGAGGTCATGATGATGATGGTCTCCTTGAAGCTCACATTTCTTCCCTGCGCGTCGGTGATGTGTCCGTCGTCCAGCACCTGAAGAAGAATGTTGAAGACATCCGGATGTGCTTTTTCGATCTCATCGAAGAGGATGACACTGTACGGGTGACGGCGCACTTTTTCTGAGAGCTGTCCGCCTTCATCGTACCCGACATAACCGGGCGGTGACCCGATCAGCTTGGATACGCTGTGCTTCTCCATGTACTCAGACATATCCACACGGATCATGGCGTCCTCACTTCCGAAGATTGCTTCCGCCAATGCCTTGGACAGCTCCGTCTTGCCGACACCGGTCGGACCCAGGAACAGGAACGAGCCGATCGGGCGATTCGGATCCTTCAGGCCGACCCTGCCTCTCCGGATTGCCCGCGAAACGGCAGACACTGCCTCATCCTGTCCGATGACACGCTTGTGCAGAATACTTTCGAGTCTCGCCAGCTTTCTGGATTCCGATTCCGCGATTTTCGAAACCGGAATCCTGGTCCACATGGATACTGTTTTTGCGACGTCCTCTGCGGTAACCTGTTTTCTTCTGCCGGACCCCTTCTTCTCACTTTTTTCCAGACAGCTCTCCAGTGTATTCTGCAGTTTCTGAACCCGGGAGGCGCTTGCGAAATCGTTTTTCCGGATAAAATCTTCCTTGATGCGACGCATCTCAAGGATGCGGTCTTCCACAGACGCCCGGTCTGCGGCGGTCCGGGTAAGCTTTTGTACGCTCTGCTCGAGTTCGTCTACAGACTCTGACCCGACCCCGGCTTCGTCTGACGCAGTCCCCGGTTCATTCGCGGAGTCTGTTCTGCCATCGGCAGCTTCTGCCGCGCGTCTGAAGTCTCCCAGCTGGACGCTCGCGGACGCCTCATCGATAAGATCGATCGCCTTGTCCGGCTGGAAGCGGTCGTTAATATAACGGGTGCTGAGGCGCACGGCCGCGTCCAGTGCCTCGTCCTGTATCCTTACGCCGTGGTGTGCTTCATAGAGCGGGCGGATTTCCCGAAGGATCTGAAGGGTTTGCTCCGAAGTGGGTTCCTCAACGGTGACCGGCTGAAATCTTCGTTCCAGCGCGGCATCCTTTTCAATGCGCTTACGGTATTCCTCCGTAGTAGTCGCGCCGATCAGCTGAATCTCACCCCTTGCCAGGGACGGCTTCAGAATGTTTGACGCATCCAGAGCTCCTTCTGCTCCTCCCGCGCCAATAATCGTATGGATTTCATCGATGAAGAGCAGAATGTTACGGTCTGCGGTTACTTCTCCGATCACCTTCTTGATGCGTTCCTCAAATTCACCTCTGTACTTGGAACCCGCAACCATGGAAGAAAGGTCCAGTGTGACCAGGCGTTTTTCCGCCATAGCGTCCGGGACATTTCCCTCAGCGATTCTCTGAGCAAGGCCTTCAACAATTGCAGTCTTTCCCACACCCGGTTCACCGATCAGGCACGGGTTGTTCTTTTTCCGGCGGCTGAGGATCTCGATGACACGGGTGATTTCCCGCTCTCTACCGATCACAGGATCAAGGATGTGCTCCCGTGCCATTGCCGTGAGATCTCTGCTGTAACGATCCAGTGTCGGTGTTTTGCCGCTCTGCTCACCGGATTCCGAACGGATATCGTCGACTTCGCTCTGCATCTGTTCCTCCGTCAGTCCGGCGGTTTTCATCAGAGCCAGATAGAGCTTCTGCATATTCACGATTTCCGTGGAATGAAGCAGCTTGTAGGCGACAGAGTCGGAATCCCGGAGGATCGCCATCATGATGTGAGTGGTTCCTGCCAGCCGATGGCCCTCTCTGCCGGCAATCCGGACTGCCTCATCGAGTATCTTCTGTGCTTTTACCGTGAATTCCGGCTTGTAGCACACCGGAGAGTCCTCCGCCGGTACAATCATGGAGCTGATGAATTTGTTCAGAATTTCTTCCGTCACTCCAAAGCTTTTGAGCACAGCTGCCGCGGTGCTGTTCTTTGTCCTGACAAGCCCGAAAAGGATATGTTCGGTTCCAATGTAGGACTGGCTGTTGTCCGTTGCCATTTTTTTCGCAAGGGATAGAGCTGTGCGCGCATTCGATGTAAACTGATTGTTCATATTGTTATCTCTTTTTCACTTCTTTTCTCATCAGGTTTTCCGAACTTGATTTGAAAAAAGCCCGGGGATGCTTGTTCCCGGGCTGATCATTTCGGATTATTTGTTTCTGCCGTGACAGTATTTGTATTTCTTGCCGCTTCCGCAGGGGCAGGGATCGTTGCGGCCGATTTTCTTCGGCTTCACAATAGTGCCGGACTTCTTCTGTTCGAGATAGAGAGCTTTCTTCTTTTCCGCGGAAAAAATCAGGTCCCACTCCGGCAGGTTGTATAACCAGTCTGCCTTTGCGTCAACCATGTTCTTGTAGAGCTTTTCCTTGTCGAAGCCAAGGTTTACCTCGGTGTCCTCTGTCATGGTTTCAATCGGATTCGGCACCTTCAGGGAATCGTTGATCCCGTCCAGAAATCCGGTCATCGTCATAACGTCGATCTTGTATCTATCCGCAAGCTCCTTGACCGTACCCTTTACTACCTCATTCGGGTTCGTCAGAAGCTTCTCATATATTCCCTTCTCAACAAGGAAATAATCCTGCCAGAACTTCTGAAGTTCATTCTTATTTGTCTCTTTATTGTAGGCAATTGCCTGCCAATCCTGTAATAAGGCCATTTCAAAATACCATCCTTCTGTTTTCTAAATGCCGCGCGGCTGTCTTCGGATCCGCCCCAAACGATAGGATGCCGCAAGCATTCTAAAACAGTATAGATGAATCCGCATAGAATTTCAAGTCTGGAAACTTCTCGTTCTCATTTCTGCTTTGTCTGTGGACTTTTTTCTTCCTCTTCGGAAGCATCCCCGGTGTTTTCCATCCGTTCCGGCAGCAGCGTCACAAGGGTATTCTCGATCCTGTGATCCTGAATACGGTACACGCGGATATGCATGGCGTCCGTATCCAGCTCGAAATGGCTTCCGTCCTCGGGGACGTAACCGAGGCGGCCCAGAATATAGCCTCCGAAGGTGTCGTAGTCCTCGTCTGGAAGATTTCTGCCAAGGGCCTGATTCACCTCATCGAGGGATGCGCCGCCCTGGATTCGCCAGGTTGTCGGAGAAATCTTGATGATGTCGTCCGGTTCATCCGTCTCGTCGTCTTCCGTAAGATCCCCTACCAGAACCTCGAGCAGATCCTTCATGGTGATCACGCCGTCCATTCCGCCATATTCGTCCAAAACGATGGCGAAGTAATTGCCTGTGGTCTTCATGTGCTGAAACATAACATCCGCCTTGACCGAACCGGGTACGAAATAGGCAGGATCGACCGCGCGGGCCATAATTTCCTCCTGTGTTGCGCCGCGAAGGCGGAAATAATCCTTCGCATCCAGAACGCCAAGTACATTATCCGGAGTTTCCCGCACAACCGGGAACTGGTCGTGACGGCTCTCGTGAATGGTTTTCTCCCACTCCTCGAGCGGATCCTCCTCATACAGGCAGGCGACATCCTTCCTGTGTGTGCAGATCTCATCAACAGAGATGTCATCGAACTCGAAGACATTGCGGATCATCTCCTGCTCATCCGAATTGATGTTGCCGTGCATGGTTCCCCGGTCTACCATCATCTTGATTTCGTCCTCCGTCACATTCATTCTCAGACTCGCAGGATCGATCCCGTTGAGCCTGAGGATTCCGTTTGAGATGCCTGAGATGATTTCCGTTAACGGGAAAAAAATCACGCCGAAGAAGCGATACCATCCGGCCAGATCACACGCGGTCCTGGCCGTTTTTCTTCCGGCAAATGCCTTGGGAAGAATATTTGTCAGAATCATCAGAATGGCAGTGAACACAAGGACACAGATCACTGTGACGGCTGCCCGGGCAGCGCCATCGCCTACGCTTATTCCCAGTGCTCCGCAGAGCTTATCCAGGCAGACTGCGGTCAGCGCAGCTGAGCTCCCCACGATACAGAGCATATTCAGTGTGTGAATCGAAGTGAGAAATCTTCCGGAATTTCCCTTCAATTTCTGAAGATAGGGAACCGCCGTATTTTCTTCTTCCTTCAATTCATCAATCTGTGTGTCTGTCAACGCAAGTACGGCTGTCTCACAGGCGGTAAATACTGCCGAAAGCGCAATCATCAGGATCGTCAGGATAACGTACCATATCCAGGGACCACTGTCCATTCGTTATTTCCTCCAAATCAATCGTTCATAAGTTGTATAAAAAAGCATTGCCGTATGTCAAACGAGATAAAACACGCTGCGCGAGTTTTATCTCGCTATCGCGACGCTCGCCGCACACGAATACTTCGCATTCGGCTGCGGCTCACTGTTCGCGTAAACAAAGAGGCTTCCGAACCGGAAGCCTCTGATCCGAAATCACCCGATGAAATTTCAAACCTGAAACCATCTGATGAAATTTGAAAATTCCAAAGTGTATTATCTGAAGTAATTTACACCGGATTCAAAAAGCTTCATGTCTTTTTCACCGTAGATGTTGACGGATACCCCGTCTCCGCGGCGTTCCGCATGGCACATCTTGCCGTATACGCGTCCGTCCGGGCTGGTGATTCCCTCAATGTTGAAGTAGGAGCCGTTAATGTTCCAGTATTCATCATCGGTGAAGTTCCCATCGAGATCACAGTATCTGGTGGCAATCTGACCGTTCTCCTGAAGTCTGCGGATCCACTCGGAGTTCGCCGCGAATCTTCCTTCTCCGTGAGAAGCAGGCATCGTGTAAATGCCTCCCAGCTCTGTTCCGGCAAGCCATGGGGATTTATTGGACACAACCTTGACATATGCCATCTTGGAAATATGCCGATGAATGGTGTTGAAGGTCAGCGTCGGCGAGTCCTCCTTCTGACCGGTAATCTCGCCGTTCGGTACAAGACCGAGCTTGATCAGTGCCTGGAAGCCGTTGCAGATGCCCAGAGCAAGTCCATCTCTCTTCTGCAGGAGGTCATTTACCGCTTCCTTTATGCTTGCGTTCTGGAAAGCAGTCGCGAAGAACTTGGCAGATCCATCCGGCTCATCTCCGGCAGAGAAACCACCCGGGAACATGATGATCTGGGACTGTTCAATCGCCTTGCGGAACTCCTCCACAGAATCCACGATATCTGTTGCGCTCAGATTGCGGAATACCTTTGTGATGGTTCTGGCTCCGGCCGCCTCGAAGACTCTCGCGCTGTCGTACTCGCAGTTGGTTCCCGGGAATACAGGGATGAATACGGTTGGCTGCGCGAGCTTGTGGCCGCACACATAGATGCTGTCTGCTTTGAATAATCCCTTGTCCTCAACGCCGGTATCCTTTGCGGGAACGCCGGAAACGGTCTTGAACACGCCGCTCAATGTCCCGTTCCACGCGTTCAGAGCATCGTCCATGGAAATGGAGGTATTGCTGTAACGGAATACTCCGTCGCCATTTACCTCACCGATAACCGTGTAAGAAGAAGCAAGCTTACCGACCTGATCGGAAGGTACCTCAAGGATAAGGTCTCCGAGATACGGGCTGAAAAGGTCTCTCGCATCCACACTGTGATCAATGGTAACGCCGAGCTTATTACCGAACGCCATCTTGCTTACCGCGACAGCAATTCCGCTTCTCTCGACAACGTAGGCAGCCTTGACCCGTCCCGCCTCGGTGTCTTCATGTACCCTGCTGTACAGATCCATAACCTGATCATAGACCGGCAGCTCGTACTGATTCTTCGGAATGCGGATCCAGACCAGCTTGTCTCCCGGGGTCTTCAGTTCCGGTGTGATCACATCCTTCAGTTCCGCGACATCTACCGCGAAGGACACAAGCGTCGGCGGAACATCGATGTCATTGAAGGTACCGGACATGCTGTCCTTGCCGCCGATGGAAGCAAGACCGTACTCGATCTGCGCCTCATACGCGCCGAGAAGAGCCGCAAACGGCTGGCTCCATCTTTCCGGATCTTCTGTCATTCTGCGGAAGTATTCCTGGAAGGTGAAATGAATCTTGTGGAAATCACCGCCTGCCGCGACAATTTTCGCGATAGACTGTGTCACAGCGTAAACTGCTCCGTGATACGGGCTCCAGCTTGACACATAGGGATCGAAGCCATAGGCCATCATGGTGACGGTATTGGTCTTCAGATCCGGAACAGGAACCTTGGCGATCATGCTCTGCGTCTCGGTCAGCTGATATTTTCCTCCGTAAGGCATCAGAACGCTCGCGGCGCCGATCGAGGAATCGAACATCTCGACCAGACCCTTCTGAGAGCATGCATTCAGATCCTTGAGAGAATCCAGCCATTTTACCTTTACGTCGTCAATATCTCCGCTTCTCTTAAGAACGCTGTCTGCTTTATTCGGAATATCGACCTTTACATCGGTCTCCTGATGCGCGCCGTTGGTATCCAGGAAGGCGCGGGACAGATCCGTGATGGTCTTTCCTCTCCAGTTCATCACAAGGCGCGGCTCTTCCGTAACGACAGCGACCTTAACCGCCTCGAGATTCTCTTCGTGTGCGTACTTCAGGAACTGATCCGCATCCTTCGGAGATACTACCACTGCCATCCGCTCCTGGGATTCGGAGATTGCCAGCTCTGTGCCGTCAAGACCCGCATACTTCTTCGGAACCTTATCCAGGTCGATCCGGAGTCCGGGAGCAAGTTCACCGATGGCAACGGAAACACCGCCTGCGCCAAAGTCGTTGCACTTCTTGATGATGTGACTGACCTCCGGGCGGCGGAACATTCTCTGCAGCTTCCGCTCTGTCGGCGCATTACCTTTCTGGACCTCTGCACCGCAGGTCTCAAGGGACTGTGTGGTATGAATCTTGGAGGATCCCGTCGCTCCGCCGATTCCGTCACGGCCGGTTCTGCCTCCGAGCAGAATGATGATGTCGCCCGGGTCCGAATTCAGCCTCTGCACCGCTCTTCTCGGAGCCGCGCCCATCACCGCGCCGATCTCCATACGCTTCGCCACGTAATTCGGGTGGTAGATTTCCTTGACATAGCCGGTTGCAAGACCAATCTGGTTTCCGTAGGAGCTGTAGCCGTGCGCAGCCTGTCTCGTCAGCGTCTTCTGCGGAAGTTTGCCCTTCATGGTTTCAGAAACCGGAACGGTCGGGTCCGCCGCTCCAGTGACACGCATCGCCTGATACACATAGGTTCTTCCGGAAAGCGGATCACGGATCGCGCCGCCCAGACAGGTCGCAGCGCCGCCGAAGGGTTCAATCTCTGTCGGATGGTTGTGCGTCTCATTCTTGAAATTGATGAGCCACTCCTCATACTTTCCGTCTACATCGACCGGAACGATGATGCTGCAGGCATTGATCTCATCAGATTCCTCCTGATCGGTCAGCTTTCCATCCGCCTTCAGCTTCTTTGCTGCAAGGCATGCCAGATCCATCAGGCAGATATATTTTCCGTTTCTTCCTTTATAAAGGACGTCAAAATCATGACGATACCGGTTGTAGCTGTCCTCAATCGGAGCCCTGTAATCACCGTCACCGAAGGCAATGTTCTTCAGCTCGGTCGAGAATGTGGTGTGACGGCAATGATCGGACCAGTAGGTATCCAGCACGCGAATCTCGGTAACGGTCGGGTTTCTCTTCTCATCGTTCGCGAAATAATCCTGAATGAATTTGAAATCCTTGAAGGTCATCGCCAGGTTGAGGGACTGATAGAGATCCTGCAGCGCGTTCTCGTCCATCTCGATAAATCCGTCAAATACCTTCACATCTGCCGGCTCTTCAAAGCTCATCACGAGGGTTTCCGGCTTCTCGGCGGCACTTTCACGGGAATCAACCGGATTGATGCAGTGTCCCTTGATCACCTCCATGTCCTTGTCGCTCACATCTCCGTCAATGACATAGGTGGTGGCAGTGCGGATAATCGGCTGCTCATCGCCCTTCAGGAACTGTACACATTGCACGGCGGAATCTGCTCTCTGGTCGAACTGGCCGGGAAGGTATTCCACGGAGAATACATGGGCGTTCTCCGCCTTCGGAAAATCCTCTTTGTACAGAGTATCAACCGGCGGCTCGGCAAATACGACATGGCATGCCTTCTCGAATACCTCGTCGCTGATGTTCTCGACATCATACCGGATAAGGATTCTGACATCGTTCACACCGGAAACGCCCATATAATGACGGATCTCGTGGCTTAATTCCTTCGCCTGACCGGCAAATTCCGGTTTTTTCTCAACATATACACGTCTTACCTGGCTCATTCTTGCTGTCCTTTCCTATTTCTGAAAGTATAGACTGTTACGGCATCTGTATGGAAGGTCTTCATAAAGCCGGATTTTCCCGTCCCTGAAGGCCGATCCGCATATTCAGATACAGAATAACACAGTTTTACCGACAAGTAAAATCAAAAACAGGCGATCTGCCGGCCAATTTTTTTCATAAAAAATTCATCTTCTTCTCACCAACACGTTAAAACTTAATAAAATTTTATTATTTCATCTTTACAGAACGGGTCTTTCGAAGCAAAATATAGCTTGTCAATCAGAGTCCTGATACGTGACATTGAAATACGTCACATTGAAAAATACAGATTTTGGAGTTGGAATATGGTAATACATGCAGTTCTGCTTGCACTCGGCATAGTGGTTGGATTGTTTCTGTTCTATCTTTGGGGTATTCATCCGAGAATCGATGGAAAGAGAAAACAGAAAACGCTGGATCTGGCAAGATGGGATTTTGCCCACCGCGGCCTGTGGGATATGACGCAGAACATCCCGGAGAATTCGCTCCCCGCATTTGCGCGGGCGGCTGACCAGGGATACGCGATTGAGCTTGACGTGCATCTGACGAAAGACAAGAAACTCGTCGTTTTTCACGATGACTCCCTGATGCGTGTCTGTCATGTCCGGGGAACCTGTGAACGGATGAATGCGGAGGATCTCATGAAGCTTTCTCTTTCCTTCACTGAGCATCACATGCCGCTTCTGGAAGATGTCCTGCGCCTGGTAAATGGAAGGGTCCCGCTTCTGATTGAGCTGAAACTTCCTTCGGTCAGCACGGAACTCTGCTGCTATGTGTATGATCTTCTCAAGGATTATCAGGGTCCCTGCCTGATTGAGTCTTTCAATCCTCTGGGCCTTAGAAAATACAAGCAGCTGGATCCTGACGCGATTGTCGGCCAGCTTTCCGGTAAATACACGGCAAAAGACAGGCTGAATCCGCTGATCGCCCTTCTTTCCTCTTCGCTTCTGGTTAATGCGCTCAGCAGACCTGACTTTGTCGCTTATAACTTCCGCACGTCTGATGCTTTTGGTTTTTATCTGAATCAGAACCTGTTCCGGATTCCTGTTTTTGCCTGGACGGTGAGAACTTCCGAGGAATTTCGGAAATGCAGACATGCCTATGACGGAATCATTTTTGAAAAATTCCTGCCGGCTGAAATTGCATGATGAAAATTGAGGGTAAAATCAATGATTGAAGAACCGGGATACCTCAATGCCCTGAATGATTAAGGAGGATTTTTTATGCTGACATCTGTAGCGGCGTTTTTCCGATCCAGAAAACAGTTCTGGATTCTTCCCGCCTATGCGGTCTTCTATTCTCTTGTATTTCGTTATCTGGAGAAAACCATCCGGAATCCGGGAAGCTATCATCTGATCTACTGCCCGCTCGACCGGTATATACCTTTTATTGAATATTTTGTTGTGTTCTACTTTTCCTGGTTTGTATTCATGTTTCTTGTGTTCGGATTTTTCACCGCAATCAACCGGGATGTAACGGAATATCACCGCTTCCTCCTCTATCTTTTCTCGGGAATGACTATTTTCCTGATCGTCTCGGCGATCTATCCGAACGGGCTGGATATCCGTCCCGCAGCGCTTCCGAATCACAACATCTTCAGCCGGATGGTCGCAAGGCTGTATCAGATGGATACACCCACCAATGTTTTCCCGAGTATCCACGTATACAATTCCCTCTCCGCTGCCCTGGCAGTCAATAACTGCAAGATGCTGAAGAATTACAAGGGCCTCCGGATCGGAACCTTTACGCTGGCTTTTCTGATCATTCTCTCCACAATGTTTCTGAAGCAGCATTCCGTATACGATGTCGCCGGGGGAATCTTCATGAGCATTATTCTGTATCGTCTGATTTACCAACCGGCAGAAGCTGCGGAACCGCAGGCAGAGGCTGACAGCTTTGCCACTTCCGGGAGGTAACCGGTCTCAGGCAGCCGGCATCAGCCCGGTTCCCTATCAGCCGGGTTTGAATCCTGTCTGGTATTAAATTCTATTCAGAATAAATTTTCTACAGGATCGGGTTCCATGAATTCTATAAATCCAGAAATGACAAAGGCGGATATCAGATATCCGCCTTTACTTTCTTTAATTTGGCGAAGGATGCAAACATCCTCTTGATGCCGAAGTTTTCAAAATCGACCGTCACCTCGTAGTCTCTCGGCCCGTCCTTGATCTCTTTCACTGTTCCGATTCCGAACTTCACATGTCTGACCGTGTCTCCGGTCTGATAATCCAGATGATCCGGCTTTGATACCCGGAATTCTTCCAGGCGGAACCGGCCCTTCGCGTTCTTTCCGCCCGGGCGGGATACGGACGGATTCCGGTATCCGGAGCTGCCATAACCGGAGCTGCCGTAGCCGGACGCACCGAACCGGTTTTTCTCTGCTCCGGATGAGCCGTATCCGCTTCCGGATACTCCGCCCGACGTGCCATATCTGTTCCCGGATACTGTACTGCCCGACGTGCCATATCCGCCTCCTGTCCGGTCATATCCGCTTTCCTGTCTGCCCATGCCCATGATATCATCAAAGGACAGCTTCGGAGGATTCAGGAAATTCCGGGTGTCTGTCGTCTCCCGCTCCAGCTCGATATATTCCCGCGGGATTTCCCTCACGAATCGCGATGCCTTCAGGAACTGCGGCTCGCCTCTCACCATCCGCATGCGGACCGCCGTCATCGTGAGATCCTTTCTGGCCCGTGTGATTCCTACATAGCACAGGCGGCGCTCCTCTTCCATTTCCTCCGTGTCATGTTCACTGATCGAAAGGTAGCTCGGGAAGGTATTTTCCTCCATTCCGGCCATGTAGACATTGTCAAATTCCAGCCCCTTCGCGCTGTGCAGCGTCATCAGGAGCACATAATCGCTGTCCTCCTCTACGCTGTCGATGTCTGCCACGAGTGAGACCTGCTGCAGAAAATCCGAGAGCGAGGGTGTCTCCGCTGAGTTCGTGTAATCCTCCGTCTTTGAAATCAATTCATTGATGTTCTCGATGCGGGCCTTAGCCTCATCGTCTCCCTGCGCCTCCAGCTCCGCGACATAACCCGTCTCCGAGATGATCAGCTCGAGGATTTCGCGGACAGTGTAGCCGTCCGCGTTCAGGCTCCGGTATTTTTCAATCAGATTTGTGAATCCGCGAATCTTTCCCGCGGCACGTGACATGCCCGGGATCCGGTCCACCTCCAGAAGAGCGTCGTAGAAGCCGATGTTCTTCTCCTGTGCGTACTGCTCCACCTTACCGATGGAGGTCTGCCCGATTCCCCGCTTCGGGATGTTGATGATCCGTTCGACGGCGAGGTCATCGCTGCCGTTATCTACCGTCTTCAGATAAGAAAGCAGATCCTTGATCTCCCTGCGGGCATAGAAATTGATGGCACCGACAATCTTGTACGGGATATTCCGGGCGATAAATTTTTCCTCGAAGATACGGGACATCGCGTTAGTCCGGTACAGGACCGCAAAATCATGATACGCCATTCCATCCCGGCTGCATTTGCTGCTGATGTCGCGGGCAATATACTCTGCCTCCTGATATCCGTCGTCAAACTCACGAAAATGGATCTTTGATCCCTCTGTGTTCTCGGTCCAGAGCTTTTTCTTCTTTCGGCCGACGTTGTGAGCGATTACTTCGTTCGCCGCATTCAGGATGTTCTGCGTAGACCGGTAGTTCTGCTCCAGTCGGATCACCTTCGCGCCGGGATATTCCTTTTCGAAGTTGAGAATATTGCGTATGTTTGCTCCCCGGAACTTATAGATGGACTGGTCATCATCGCCGACTACACAGAGGTTGCGGTACCGCGAGGCCAGAAGCTTCACAAAAAGGAACTGAACGGTATTGGTATCCTGGTACTCGTCGATCATGATGTACCGGAATTTTTCCTGATAATAGGACAGGACATCCGGCTCCCGGCGGAACAGTTCGACGGTCAGTACCAGAAGATCATCAAAATCCAGCGCGTTATTCTCCTTCAGCCGCTTCTGGTAGGCATAATAGCATCTCGCATACTGCTTTTCGACCCATCCGGACGCATTTTTCTCATATTCCTCCGGTCCGATCATCTCGTTTTTTGCCGAGGAAATCTGACGAAGAATCGCCTTCTCCTTATAGACCTTCGGATCCAGCTCCAGCAGGCGGATTACCTCCTTCATGACCTGTCTGCTGTCATCCGTGTCATAGATGGTGAAGTTATTCTCGTAGCCGATAAGATTGATGTATCTCCTCAAAATCCTGCAGCAGGTGGAATGAAAGGTGGAAATCCAGATGCTCTCGGATCCGGCCGTCACCAGCTGATCGACGCGCTCCCGCATCTCTCCCGCCGCCTTGTTCGTGAAGGTGATCGCCATGATATTCCACGGGCTCACCTGTCTCTGGGAAATGAGGTACGCGACCCGACAGGTCAGCGTCCGTGTTTTTCCGGAGCCTGCGCCCGCCAGAATCAGAAGCGGCCCTTCCGTCGTTGTGACCGCCTCCCGCTGCGGGGCGTTTAAACTGCTCAATATGTCATTCATGAATCAATTCCTGTCTTTATTTTTGCGAAATTCCTCATCTGCGTTTTACGCAAATTCCTTTCCGGTTGCCTCGAGAGCCGCGGCAATGACCTTATCCATGTCGTAATACTTGTACTGCCCCAGCCGGCCGCCGAAGATCACGCCGGTCTCCTTGTCCGCCAGTGTCCGGTACTTCTGATACAGACTGTTGTTCTCCTCATTGTTCACCGGGTAGTACGGCTCCATGCCTACCCTCCACTCGGAGGAGTATTCACGGGAGATGACGGTCTTCGGCTGTGTCCCGAATTCAAAATGCTTGTGCTCAATAATTCTGGTATAGGGCACATCCCGGTCCGTATAATTCACCACAGCGTTGCCCTGGTAGTTCTCCTCGTCCAGAACCTCTGTCTCAAAGCGGACACTCCGGTACTGAAGCGGTCCGTAGCAGTAATCAAAATATTCATCGATCATTCCGGTGAACACGGTCTTCGCCGCGATATCCGGGTTGCTCTTCCGGAACTCGAAATAATCAGTTCCGGTCATGACATCACTGCCCTCAAGCATCTTCTCGATGATCTGCGTATAGCCTCCCATGGGAATGCCCTGGAAACGGTCGTTGAAATAGTTGTTGTTGTAGGTGAAGCGGCACGGGAGCCGGCGGATGATGAAGGCGGGAAGCTCGGTGCAGGGACGTCCCCACTGCTTTTCCGTGTAGCCCTTCACCAGCTTCTCATAGACATCTGTTCCGACAAGAGAAAGCGCCTGCTCCTCCAGATTCTTCGGCTCAGTGATGTGCAGACTCGCGATCTGCTCCGCGATTTTATCCTTTGCCTCCTGCGGCGTGCGGATATTCCACATCCGGCTGAAGGTATTCATATTAAACGGAAGGTTGTAGAGCTCATCCTTATAGACAGCAATCGGGGAATTGATATAGTTGTTGAATTCGGCGAACTGACTGATATATTCCCAGATCTGCCTGTCCGAGGTGTGAAAAATATGCGCGCCGTATTTGTGAACGTTGATTCCCTCAATCTCTTCCGTGAAAATATTTCCGCCGATGTGATCTCTTTTGTCAATCGCCAGACAGTGGAATCCCCTCTTCGTCGCCTCATGGGCAAAAACAGCACCGAACAGACCTGTTCCGACAATCAGATAATCATATTTCATTTTCCTATCCCTCCTGCAATTACTAATATATTTTTGTAACGATTCCGCACGTACAGATCTTTCAGATCATCATGGCGCCCATCTGCGAATTCAGTCATCCGATTCAGCGCGTACAGATCATTCAGATCGTCATGGCGCCCATCGTTGACAGAATCGAGCTTACCAGAATGGCAAGAATCCCGATCGGACAGAGATACCGGATCAGTACATAAAAGAACTTTTTCAGATGGAAGGTCACATTGTTCTGCTCGACCTCCTCGATCAACGCCTGCGGCTTGATGATGTAACCCACAAAAATGCAGGTCAGGAGCGCGAGTACAGGCATCAGGATGCTGTTGCTCACAAAATCCAGAAGATCCAGAATCGACATACCAAAGATCTTAAAGGAAGAAAAAGCGCCGTATCCGAGAGAGCAGACGGTTCCGATGATCATGCAGTATACCGTCATGATGACTGTCGTCTTCGTTCGTCTCCATCCGGTGCGGTCCATGACATTCGAAACAACCGCTTCCAGAAGGGAGATCGATGAGGTAAGCGCCGCAAAAAGTGTGAGCGCAAAAAACATCAGACCGATAAATCTCCCACCCGGGAAGGCATCAAACACCTTCGGCAGTGTGATAAACATCAGGCCGGGTCCTGCGTTCAGCATGGATTCATCACCACCCGAGAAAATGTATACCGACGGAACAATGATCATGCCCGCGAGGATCGCCACAAAAGAATCGAAAAATTCAATCTGGAATACCGATGTCTCGAGATTGTCTTCCTTCTTCATATACGAGCCGTACGTCACCATGATGCCCATGGCGATGGACAGGGAGTAAAAGAGCTGTCCCAGAGCACCGAGAATCATTTTTCCACTGAGCCTGGATACGTCCGGCTTCAGGTAATAGCGAAGACCCGCCGCAGCGTCCGGCCTTGTGACCACATAGACCGCGATGATGACGATCAGGGCCAGCAGAACCGGCATCAGAATCACGCTTGCCTTTTCGATTCCCTTGTCAACACCGAGGAATACAACCACAGCAGTCAATCCCAGAAAAACCGCCATCCAGAGGATCGGCTGCGCGGTAGTACTGATGTAGCTGCTGAAAAATCCGTCGTTCGCGGCTTCCATGTTCTGACCGGTAAGAAATACAGCAAAATATTTCGTGACCCAGCCGCCAATCGTGCAGTAGTACGGCGTGATGATCATCGGGATAATCATGCCGAGGATTCCGCAGATGTTGCTTTTTTGTCCCAGCTTCCGGAAAGCTCCGATAGAGCTCTGTCTGGTTTTTCTTCCGATCGCGATTTCGGCCAGAAGAAGTGCAAAACCGAACGTCACTGCCAGAATCACATAGGTTAAAAGAAAAATGCCGCCGCCATATTTCGCGGCCAGATACGGAAATCTCCAGAGATTTCCGAGACCGACCGCGGATGACGCCGCCGCCAGCACGAAGCCGATTTTGCTTGAAAATGCCGAACGCTGTTTTGTGTCCATCTTTTATACCGCCTTCACTTAAGATGTAGTCTTAGACATCTGCCGCAGACCAGAATGAATCTTCATGAATCTTCGTCTGCCAAAACAGATGGGTAAAAGTATAGCACAAAACTTTATGCGGCGCTATCCGCATCGCAGTGGATTTCATTTTTCTTTATCACTACGCCGCGTAAAACCTCTGCCGAGCTTTCTCGTCTTGGGTCGTTTACCAATGCGATCGTTATTACACCTTCTTCACGATGGCTGTGATCAGCCTGCTGAACTGATCCGCCACCCGATCTGCCGTTTCCTGCACCTCCCTGTGCGAAAGCGGTTTATCGGATATTCCGGCAGCCATGTTGGTGATGCAGGAAATTCCGCATATTTCCATGCCCATATGCCTTGCCGCGACCGCCTCACAGGCAGTACTCATTCCCACGGCATCGCCGCCCCACGCTCTGCACAATCTTACCTCTGCAGGCGTCTCATATGCCGGCCCGGTGAACTGCACATAAACGCCCTCACGAAGCCCGATTCCCAGATTTTCTGCCTCCATCCGGATGATTTCCTGCATGCGTCGGCTGTAAATCTCACTCATATCGGGGAATCTCGGACCGAGCTGATCCGGATTTTCACCGATCAGCGGGCTCGGAACCGCCGTCGCAATCTGATCCGTAATCATCATCAGATCCCCGGGCCGGAAATCAGGATTGACGCCGCCCGCCGCATTCGTCAGAATCAGCTTCTTCGCCCCCAGCAGGCCCATCAGCCTGACAGGGAGTACTACATCCGTCATCGGGTAGCCCTCATAATAATGTACTCTTCCCTGCATGATCACAACGGGGATATCCTGAATCCACCCGAAAACAAATCTTCCCTTGTGTCCGGCGACCGTTGAAACCGGGAAGCCTTCGATTTCCGAATAATTAATGATCTCAGATATCCGCACATGATCTGCGTATTCCCCGAGACCGGAACCGAGAACCAGGGCTGTATCCGGCACAAAATCTGTCTTGCTCCGGACACAGGCAAGACATTTTTCAAGTTTTTCCATAATCATCATTCGCCTCCCGATTTTTCTTTTCCCTACTGATCTTTGTGCTTTTTTCTGTTTCTGCAAGAATCCGGACCGCTATCTTCTCTCCCTGTCTTTCCGGATTAGATTCCGGACGGCACCGACTGCGGTCCGCACCGCCTGATCCGTATCCAGAACAACCGGATTCTCAAGTCCCAGCTTCTCCCTCTCCTGATTCGCGATTACCAGAAAGCAGGCGCCCGCCCTGGCCCGCAGCTTGCCGGCACAGATAAACAGTGCCGCCGACTCCATCTCGGACGCGAGACAGCCCATCATCTTCCATGCATTCCATTTCTGAATCAGCTCATAACCGGCCGGCATCTTCTCCGGCTCGTGCTGTCCGTAAAAAGCATCCTTACTCTGCACAACACCGTAATGGCATCGAAATCCCTGCTCCTGTGCTGCGCTGACCAGGGCATTGGTCACATCAAGATCCGGTACCGCAGGATATTCGATCGGCGCATATTCCCTGGTGGTGCCTTCCATCCGCACCGCTCCTGTCGCGATGACGATATCTCCGCTTTTGACATCCGTCTGTATGCCTCCGCAGGTGCCGGTCCTCACAAAGGTATCCGCGCCGCAGCGGTACAGCTCCTCCATTGCGATCGCCGCCGACGGCCCGCCAATTCCGGTCGATGTTACACTGACCTTTTCACCGTCCAGATATCCGGTGTATGTCGTAAACTCCCGATTCTCTGCAATCTTCTCGGGTTTATCCAGATATTGCGCAATTTTTTCACAACGCTTCGGATCACCGGGCATAATGACATAGCGTCCCACCTCGCCCCTGCAGGTCTGAATGTGATACTGCCTCTCCGGATCCTTCGAATAATTCTTCAATGAAAAAACCTCCCTTCCGGATGATCATTACCTGATGCTATTTTACAACAAATCCATATCTCTGCGGGCAGAAAATGCAGCGCTGTGCGCCTGTT
Source organism: Bilifractor sp. LCP21S3_F8 (assembly GCF_052117805.1). NCBI lineage: Bacteria > Bacillati > Bacillota > Clostridia > Lachnospirales > Lachnospiraceae > Bilifractor > Bilifractor sp. LCP21S3_F8. The sequence goes on from NZ_JBQKIK010000012.1 coordinate 20,647, forward strand.
ATTGAACAAAAAGCGCTTCCTGAAATCTGTTTCACTTTATGTCACGATGCGTTATAATGATAAACAGGTCCTGCAGTATTATAGATGCTGAATTGCAATGGTTTTCCGACTGCGGAGCCCGGCCGTTATGTTAATCGAAACAGAAAGAACATCTTACAGATGGTGAGAAGGAGGATTTTTGTATGAGCAAGACTTTAGTCGCATATTTTTCCGTAAGTAATACAACCAAAGCAGTTGCGGAGAAGATCGCGGAAGAGGAAAAAGCAGATATCTTCGCGATTGTTCCTGAGAAGCCTTACACAAAGGAGGATCTGAACTGGAAGGACAAGCAGGCAAGATCTACGGTTGAGATGGCGGATCCGAACTGTCATCCCGCTATGGCTGAGAAGACTCCGGATCTCAGTGCGTACAAGACGGTCATCCTCGGATTCCCGATCTGGTGGGGAAGAGAGCCAAGTATTGTAGACACCTTCCTGACCTCCGCCGATTTCGCGGGAAAGATCATCATTCCGTTCTGCACCTCCGGTGGAAGCGGCATGGGAAGAACATGTGAGCGAATTCAGAACATCGTCGGCAAGGATGCAAAAGTCATGGAGGGACGCCGTGTCGGCGGAGAAGTCTCCATGGAAGATCTGAAGCTCTGGTTTGACGGTTTCCAGGAGTGGAACTGAGTTCTCCCATCGTTCTGACAGCCCTGCGTCAAGTGGGCCATAAGCCCTATCCGCTTACCGGGTGTTTGAAGCTGAATGCAGTCACACCGCTTGCGTCAAATGGGTGGTGAGCCCTATCCGCACACCCCAGGGCGTGAAGCTGTATGAGTGATAAACGAGATAAAACACGCTGCGCGAGTTTTATCTCGCTATCGCGACGCTCGCCGCACACGAATACTTCGCATTCGGCTGCGGCTCACTGTTCGCGTAAATGAACAGCTCGCCGTGCGCGTCCAGATGGGCGTGTGCGGCGAGCTGTCGTTATGGTTGTCCGGAAAACCGGGAAAGTTCAATTCTTCTGGCTGTCTGGGTTCGGAAAACCCGGAAAGCTCAATTCTTCTGGTTATCTGTGCCCGGAAAGAACCGGCATCGCATCCGCTATCAGGGATGCGTCATCACCCAGGAAAATGCCTTCGCCGTTCTCCCATCCGAATCCCGGAAGTGATTTCCCTCATTCCACTCCAGGGTACAGGAAATCTTCTGGCTTTGAAGGATCTCATATGTCTCACGGATTCTGTCTCCCACAGTTGCCATGACCGCATTGCGGGTCCGCTCCTCCCTGTCTCCGAGGCTCAGATACACCGATTTGCTCTGAATTTTGTGCTCTCTCATGTAACCGGTGAACCCCGGAAACCACACGGAGGGAGACGCGGCGGCAGCTCCGCAGAACCGGTCCGACTGACAGGCCGCCCACAGGGCAAACAGTCCGGCGAGAGAATATCCTCCGATGTAGTAATTTCTTCTGCCGGAATCGTTTCTGCTGCCGTCTTCACAGTACTTTATGATTTCTTTCAGTGTCACGCACGCCCCGTCGCCAAAGGCTTCCTTTCCAAATACCGCCGGCGCCTTCCATGGAGACAGATCCCTGTTCCAGTCATCCACCAGAAAGGCGGTCAGCCTGAAATCCTTTCCGGTATCCGCATGAATCAGCCTGATTTCATTTTCAATCAAAGCCAGATCATGATCATCCACCGGCTGAAGAAGGATATTTTCTGCCGTACCGTCTCCATATTCAAATATCTTCATAAATTAAATCCTTTCCGGCTTTGCAGCCGGGAGCGAACGATGCCCCAGCAGTCTTTTGGGTTACGCATAGTGCTCCGGCCTTCGAAGCGAGAGGTACGGACGCGTCTTTCGTTGCGCAGCACATCCCGCAAGGTCTGTCTCCGCGATCAGCAGTTCTTCCTGATCTCCCGCCAGTGTCGTCAGGTTTCCGTCAAAATCTGACACAAGGGATTCCCCGGAGAATTCCATCTGTCCTTCCGTGCCACACCGGTTGCACATTGCTATATTGACAATATTCTGAAACGCCTGCGTCCGGATCTCCCAGCGAAACATCTCAGCCGGCTCAGCCTTCGTATTCGCTGTGGGGATCAGAATCAGCTCCGCGCCGCGGAGCGCCTCTGTGCGTATGCTCTCGGGATAGTGCCGGTCAAAACACACAACGATACCGATTTTTCCAAACCGGGTGTCAAAAACGGAAAAACCGTCATCCGAAGGCGTATAGTAATCCTGCTCATAGAACTGCTCACACTCGGCGATATGTACCATTTTCTGCGTTCCAAGGATCGTTCCCCCGTCATCGATCAGAAAGCTCATATCATACCGATGTCCGTTTTCCTCCACATAAAAATTCGGTGACGCGTAGATGCCGTTTTTCCGGCAGACATCACAGAATTCCCGGATATATCTGCTGTCCCGTGACAAAAGATACGCGGAAGCGTCTCGAGACGGGTACTGCGGGAAGAAGGGTGAAAGCTGAATTTCCGGGTAGCAGATCAGATCCGCGCCTTCTGCTGCCGCCCTCTCCGCAAGCCGCACTGACTTTTGAAAATTATCTTCCATATCTGCTGTTGTCTTCATCTGTGCAAGCGCAATCTTCATTTATTTTCTCCTGATCACAGCCTTATATCGTGCAGCCCTGGTTTTTTCCGTGGTGTTTTGCCAGATACATGGCCTTGTCCGCATTGTTGATCATAGTCTGGCAGTCTTTTCCATCACTCGTGATGCCGATGCATGCAGTCAGTGGTATTTCGACGTTCCCGTACTTTACGCAAGCCTTACGAATTTCACTTAGCAGATCGGATGACAGTTTCGAGAGATCTGTCCCGGGATCTCTGACCAGACCCACGAACTCATCTCCTCCATACCGATAGAAATCAATCTTTCTCGAAACGCCGAAATTCAGGAGCAGACTGCCGAGCGCACGCAGACATCTGTCTCCCGCGGCGTGCCCGTAACTGTCGTTAATGTCCTTAAAGTTGTCAAGATCAAGCATGATCGCCGCTGCGATTTCCCTCGGCTGTTCTTTTTCATCCTTTTCAAGAAATTCATTCAGGCTGAGACGGCTGTACAGACCGGTCAGATGATCATACCGCCTGTCGCGGTCCGCCTTTGAGTACATCTCCATTGCCATCCTGACCTGCTTCTGCAGAAGCTCCTTCTCCTGTTTTCCGTGAAGACGCTCGATCTCCAGCTCCTGAATATGTTTTGCCTCCCTGGAAATATCCACGCCGTATAGGATACTTTCAATATGGCCGTTCGAAGGGTTGTCAATCAGATGGGTGGTGATTCTGGACCAGCGGATTGATCTGTCATCGTAGTAGGATTCAGTCTCGTGCACGATCTGATGCTGATTGTTCTGATAGGCTTTCAGCTGCGCATCCCTGCAGAAAATCCGGAAGAATTCCTCCTGTCCCTCCGGCGTGGGCACAAAGGAACCGATCCTTTGAATCAAACTGTCGACATTTTCCATGTTCTGCATATTCCTGGCATTCTGGGCGTGTCCGCCGGAGCTAATCCACCTGTCCGCAGTCAGATCCATGTGAAAAACGCCCTGTCCGTCCGGAAGCGCCTCGAGAATGGAGCGGATCTGACCGGTATACCTGGTCTGCGCGGCTTTCGTTTCTGTGATGTTTCTTCCGTATTCCATGAAGACCCTTCTGCCGTTCCAGGTTGTGAACCGCGCCTTCAGCCGGAAGATATGCTCACCGTCATCCGTCTCGATTTCCTTCTCTGTCTCATCTCCCATCTGCTTCATCGGGCAATGCCCGCACGGCGCGTTCAGCCCCAGCATGTACTCGTAGCACTTTCTTCCCTGATACGGTTCGTCGGGATGACCGGATATATTCAGTGTCATCTCATTGGCGAAGACCATGGAGTAATCCTCCGGATGACACACCTGAATAAACTGACCGGAGTGATCGACAAGGTCCAGAAGATTGTAACTGTCTACCTGCTGTCCGGCAGTTTCGCTCACCTGGGAATTCGGAGAATCCATCTGGTCAAGCGTCTCCTGATAGGAGATTAACAGATTACGGAAATTCTCCTCGCTCATCGGGCGATAGAAATAGTACCCCTGGATATAATCGCAGCCGGCTTTCCGAAGAAAATCCGCCTGGCTTACATTTTCTACGCCTTCCGCGACAACCAACGCACCTGCCTTGTGACATACATCAATGATTGCGGTAATAATACTGCGTGTAACCGGCTGGCTCTCGATCCGGTCGATGAAGGTCTTGTCAATCTTGATGATATCAATCGGGAAATTGCCGATCATGCCAAGCGAGGAATAACCCGCTCCGAAATCATCCATCAGAACTTTTGCCCCGTTCTTCCGGAACTGGGAAAGGTAATAAGCGCAGTTTTCCTTCAGAACCGCCACGGAGGTTTCCGTCACCTCATAATTGATCATACCGTCCGGAAGCCGGCTCTGCATCCGGTAGCTGAAGATGTCGTTTATCATCTGATCATTGTAAAAATCCTGCCGGGACAGATTGATGGAAACAGGAACATACTTCAGGCCCTTTTCCTGCATGAATTTCTGGAATTGATATACCTTGCCAAGCACAAAATGGTCGAGCTGTGAAACCAGACCGTTTTTCTCCAGTTCCGGTATAAAGTCACCAGGTGATATCACTCCCATCTCCGGATGTTTCCAGCGCACCAGAGCCTCCGCGGAACTGATCCTCCCATCCGAGCATCGAACAACCGGCTGAAAATAAACCTTCAGCTCATCTCTCAGCAGGCTGTCCTGAAAGCTGGACAGAATTCCGGCGCGGTTCACATACCTCTTCCGCATTTCCAGATCAAAGATCGCGAAGTTTCCCGTCTCGCGATGGTCTGACGCTTCTTTTGCCAGAATTGTACGATCCACCATCTTTGTGACGGACTCTTCGCGCGAATCAATCGGATAGATTCCGCAGCGCAGATGCAGATTTACACTCTGCAGATCATTTGTCCACTGCAGATTCAGAAGCTCATCCAGACGATTGAGATCCAGCACATTCTTTTTTACCAGAAAAATAAACCAGTCTGATTCCAGACGCGCGGAAACGGACGGGCAGAGCCAGCTGTTCTTCAGCGTCTGAAAAACATACAGAAGAATCTGGTCACCACATGAAATCCCGAAGGTCTCGTTCATCGCCTTGAAATTCCGAAGGTCAAACATGATCATTGCATACTTGCGCGGATCATCCCGAAGGAAAATCTGTTCCGTCTCCCGGATGAATCCCTTCCGCGAGAACCCTTCAGTCAGAGAATCAAAATATTCATGTTCCAGAAGCCTGGTCAACTCTGCGCGGGATTGTGGAAGTCTTGCGGATATTGTCTCACTCTCGCCCACAGTACTGAGAACCAGCGCATGACCGGTGCTTCCATCCTGAAGAGTCATATTCACGGCATCAACCGTCTCATATATGCCCCTGATCGGGTCAAGATATGTCTGCGGCCCGTAGATATGGTTTGCCACAGGACATGGGGGACATGGCTCATCCAGATTCATGAGGCATTTGTAGCACTTTTTCCCTACTTCCAGCCCCGGATACAACTCAAGAATCGTATCGTTGCAGCTGATTACATTGTAATTATTGTCGATGACATATACACCGGAAGACTTATTACTCATATTGTTTCTTATTCTAACCCGTTTCTAACCCGTAATTTTTTCGCGGGAGCCGCAATTGATGACCCCGCATGAATACCTGTGTCCTGTTACCGAATTCCTGATGATCTGATTCACACTGAATGTACTGCGCCGTAAATCACCGTCCGCGCCTGGCTGAAAATTTGATTTGATACATCTTACGGTCCGCCACTGCGATAAACGTCTTCGGTCCGTCTGATCCGTTCCACACGGATGTGCCGGCACTGAAGGTGATCGGACATGGCATCTTCCTCTCCTCCGCCAGCATTTTTGTTTTTTCCCTGATTGCAATCAAATCCCGTTCAATCTCGGAGCTGTCATCCGAACAGAGAATAATCGCGAATTCATCTCCTCCGTAACGGTAAAGGATCGATCGGTTTCTGGCGCCTTTCATGCACGTCGTGATGGCATCTCCGATGATGGTGAGAGCAATGTCTCCGGTATCATGTCCAAAGCGGTCATTTATGGATTTGAAATTATTCAGATCAATCATTGTAAAAGAAAGCTCCTGACCGGGCCGAAGGTTTTTCATCATCGATGTAATGTTGTGGATAATCATTCTCCGGTTTTTCAGCCCCGTCAGCGGGTCCAGATATATGAGATACTCCATCGAATTCACATAGATAATGACCGCAGAGACGCTCAGAACCGGACAGAGCACCGGGATCTCCGGCACAAAAAACTGAACGAAAGCAGCACCCAGCGGAATCAGCGGGTATGTACCGTAAAAAATATAGATACCTCTGACGGCGAAATTATCTCTTCGGAACGCATCCAGATATGACCGTATCATCGAGACGATATCGTAGGCAAAGCAGATCGCATAGATCAGAAGATACGCACGTCCCCTCCGGTAGATTCCATCAGCATCTATATAGAACAGAACTTTCAGGAACAGATTCAGAATGATCAGTACAATGAATAAAAATACGGGAATGAAGGCAAGACCAATTTTCCCGGGATTCCGGATCACTGCGGAATCCCTGCAGGATTCAAAGTACAGAAAAGCCTCACACGTTATCACGACAATCGCAATGAAGTAAATGCTCTTAAAAAAAACCGCAAGACTATCTGTGTATTCCCTGTTACGATTCATCATCAACAGTGAGGAAGCATCCGACAGAAAAAGAACGATATGCCACGTCAGCAGCCTTCGAAAATACATCTGCCCCTTAATTCTGCTGTTCAGAATCAGTTTCAGGATCAGCACAAACATGATAGTCGAACCGAAAACATTGATTTCCAGATATAGCAGGCGAAAAAGGCTCGAGATTTGCAGCATGAAGAATCCTTCCTTCGAAAACGTTTTGACGTGTGACAATTACAGAAAGAGGCATCTGCGCAGACCGCCGGTAACGCAGAACGCCCCTTTTTCTAATCGTTAAGTATACTATCGACCATATGATTATACAATAGCCATATGAGAATATCAGAATTCCGGACGCGCCTTCATCCGGTCTACATCTGTAATTTTCCGGATCACCCGGCAGGGCACACCCACAGCAAGTGAATCCGGCGGAATATCTCTGGTCACGACGCTTCCAGCGCCGATTACGCATCCCTCCCCGATCGTAACTCCTCCGCAGACAGTAACGTTACCCGCAAGCCAGCAGTTGCTGCCGATGTTGATCGGCTTTGCGTATTCACTGTCCGTCACTGTTCCGTCCTGCTTGACGTAAGGATTTCTTTCCTGCCAGCGAAATGGATGCACGGGCGTGAGAAGAGAGACACCAGGTCCGAAAAAGACATTGTCTCCGATGGTCACCGGACAGCAGTCCAGGCACGTGAAGTTGAAATTGGCATAGAAATTTTTCCCGACAGAGGTAAAGCAGCCATAATCGAACTGAACCGGCCCCTGCAGAAAGAAGGAATCCCCGGAAATTCCAAGCTCATGCAAAATTTCCGTACGCCTCTTATCTGTCTCGGGAAGCCCGTTATACTCCAGGCAAAGACGATGCGCCTTTGTCCGAAGAGCGGACAGTTCTTCATCCGACGGATCGTACAATTCTCCCGCCAGCATTTTTTCCTTTTCACTCATCATTGTCTGCTCCTAATATTAATTACAGGCAATTGCCTGCTATTTTTTCTTCAGGCAATTACCTGTGATTCTGCTTTTCTTCCGGTGATTGTCCGTTATCCCGTTTTTCTTCAGGCAACTGCCTGTCATCTCATTTCTTTTCCGATATTATATGACCTGTCTTCTTTTATCGCTCCTGGAAAATCTCAATCGACTCTCCGGCCTTCCCTCTGACAAAAGCCACCCGGATATTCATCTTCGGTTCCGTGTCAAGAACCAGATCCGCAGGCTCGGAATCAATCGGCAGCCCTTCCTTCCGGAAAAGTTCAACCGCCTCATCTGCGCTCTCAACCGTCAGCGCCAGATGACCGATCACGCCATCTCCGCGCTTCTGCTCCGCATTGTCCCACAGCTCAATCGTGCCTGTTCCGGTATCGATCATCGCCATATTTCCCAGTCCATCCACGTAACATCCGGCTGTTTTTCGGAAGCCAAGAACATTGCAGTAAAAGTCAATAACCTCGTCCATTTCCTTTTTTCCATGACAATTCAATGCAACATGATTCATACCTGTGATTGTACTCAAAGCTCTTCTCCTTGTTCTAGAAACATAATCGATTCGTTGTTCATGAAATGAAATGATTCATTGTTCTTCAAGTCCTTGAAGTGCAAGGATCCACTGCTGAAACTTAAGGAATCATCCGCTTTTTATTATAGTTTTTCAAAACGGTCCGGTCAATCTTATCCTTGCAGCAATCAGCCTGTTCATAGCCTTCCAGCAATCAGCCTGTTCACTGCCCAGAGCAAGTTTCGTATAGGATGCCCGCCTGGCCAACGATATAAAACACGCTGCGCGAGTTTTATCTCGCTATCGCGACGCTCGCCGCACCCGTATACTTCGCATTCGGCTGCGGCTCACTGTTCGCGTAAATATAAAAAGGCTCTGGCAATTGTCTCCAGAGCCCGATAATATATATTATATCTTCATAGAATTCATCGTACTTGTATTATTCATTGATCAGCCCTGATGTAATGGAAAAGGGAAAAAGTGTGAGCTTTGCCTCCCTTCCCTCTGCCCGAAGCGTAACAGGCATCCGATTACCGGACTTATTGAGCAGAATAACCGCTATTCTGCCATCCGGTCGCCTGCAGGCAGTTACATCAACCTCCTCTGAGAACTTTGTTGTCTCCAGAATCCTCGACCCATGTACGATTTTTCCTGAAAAATGTTCTATGTGCTTCGCAATCATCTGCGGCAACAGCGTTCTGTTCCTTCTGTGAAAAAGGAATGGCGCCAGACAATAGTTTCCTACATAATTAGGCCCTCCCCTCTCATCCAGCAGAATGTTCCAATCATAAAAAGCGCATATGCCATGATTCAGATCTCCGATGATTTCATGGGACAGCCGTATGGCGTTCATATCGTCATCGTCAGCGTCAAATTTGCTGAATTCAATACAGCTTTCTGAGAGAATCAATTCTTTATCCGGCCACTTTTGTCTGCACAGATCCAAAGCATCAAAATGATCTCCGCTGTACCAGTGAAAAGCAGCACCCGCGATCATGCCCCTGGTCTCTTCGTCTATAATATCCCTCATCCACTCATATACTCTCTCTTTATTATGATCCCAGATATAGATTTTCACATCCGTCAGACCATGTTTCCGCATCGCGGGATACATGAAATCTCTCAGAAATTCCTTTTCTTCCTCTGCGGTAAAAATACAGGAATCCCAGGTCTGCACTGCTTTTGGTTCATTCTGCAGAGACATGCGCGTAACCGTAAATCCCCTTCTCCTGAATTCCTGAATATAGCGGCACAGATATTCGGCCCAGAGTTTCCGGTATTCCGGTCTCAGTCTGCCTCCATGAATACGCTGATGATTTGTCTTCATAAACGCAGGAGGGGACCAGGGGGAGAGCATCAGCAACGGGGACCTGCCCATAAAGAAACGGATATCCTCCAGCATCGGAAGGATGTATTTTTCCGTGCGGGCCATGGAAAAGCTGCTAAGATTGCTATCGGATGGATCAGACATCGCTTCATACTGTTCCAGAGAAAAATCGCAGCTGTCAACAGGGACTCTCAGGATCCCATAATTCATCCGATCCGGGGAAAAACAGGCAGTCAGAAACGCTTCCTTCTGACTCTTATCCATTAAAGAATATACATAGGCAGCAGACTCAGTGACCGCACCGCCAAATCCATCAAAGATCTGTTTTTCATTCTCCGGATAGATATTCACCACATGATTTTCAATTCCGGAATCCTCCTGCATCTCTACAACCTGATGTAAAGGTTTGTTCATGCTGTTCCTGTCATAAGTAGTCGTGATTTCCAATCGCATGATATCCTCCATGAATAATCATAAAATTCCTGTCTTCAGCCTTTTACTGCACCACCGGTCAGTCCTTGCACAATCTGCGAGCTGAATGCAAAATAGAGAATGATTATCGGGATCAGTGTGATAACGACAGCTGCCATAGACTCACTCATATATCTGGTGAACTGACCGATGTACCGATAAATCGCAAGTGTCAGTGTAGTGACATTTTTATTACCCAGCAGTACCATTGGCATGTAGAAGTCATTCCACTGACCAATAGCGGTTATCAATCCCATCGTAAACATGACCGGTTTCGTTATCGGAAGAATGATCTGGAAAAATACGCGCAGGTCACTGCAGCCATCCAGTCTTGCCGACTCTTCCAGAGCAGTCGGAATGGCTCGGAAGAATTTCTGGAAAATCAGGCATGACATGGAAATGCCGGAGATATATACGAGGATCAGGCCAGACAATTTATTCAGCAGTCCAAGATTGCGCAAAAGTATGAACAGCGGCAGGATAGAAACCTGAATGGGAACCATCATACCAATCATAAAGTACGCAGAAAGAATCTTTTTTCCTTTGAATTGATATCTTGCGATTCCATAAGCAGCCATTGAAGACAGGAGAATGCATCCCACCGTCCCGCAGGCAGTCACAATCACGCTATTAAAGAAATACCTCAGAAAATCGCCCTTTTTAATAATTGCATCATAGGACGCGAATGAAATTGCTCTCGGCAATCCCGCGAAGTTTGTAACCAGATCTGACTTTGTCTTTAAAGAGTCCAAGATCGTTACACCAAGCACAAAAATTGTAATACAGGTGTAGAGTATTAATATTACTGAGCAGATGCTTCTTCCGACCTTCGCTCTTGTAGAATATACACCGTGGGCGCCTTCGGAGAAATCCATCTTTTTCTTCATCCTGACTTTCACTTTTCTCTCTCCTTTCTGCCAAGTTAGGTATCATATTCAAACTTAGACAGCACCTTGTTCTGAACCAGGGTTACGGCCATCATGACAATAAACATGACAACAACGATTGCCGCGCCAAACCCAAGATCAGATTTTCCGTTCAGCCCGCTTCCGAAAGTATATCTGTAGAACACAAGGTTGGCAAAATCCAGAGATCCGTTAATGCCTCCATTGATGCCACCCAGTATATAAGGCAGATCGAAAATGGCCAGCGCCCAGATGGTACTCATGGTGATATTGGAAGCACAGGACGGAAGGGACAGCGGAAACAGAATATACCAGAATCTTTGCCATTCGGTACAACCGTCAATACGGGAAGCTTCCATAACCTCTTCCGGGATGTCCATAAAGTTTGCGTAAAATATCATAATGCCCGAACCGGAGCCCTGCCAGAGGATAAGCATTACAAGAAGTTTAAATGCCATCTTCTCATCGCCGAACCATGCTGCCGGCTGCCCTCCGATTGCCTTTAAAAATTCATTCAATAAGCCAATGTTGGGATTAAACAGCAGTGTTGCAAAGAAAGACACAATGGTTGTAGAAATAACATACGGCAGGAACACCATGAATTTCAGGTACTTGTGAGCAGGAATCCGGATGAATAGCAGGTATGCCACAAGGTACTGGAAAGGTGTGATAATCAGCCACACACAGAGCAGATATTTCAGGTTATTCTTCAAGGCGTTGAAAAATTCCGGTGCAAATCTGGGATCTGTAAAAACAGTTACAAAGTTTTTGAATCCTATGAAATTCAGATTCCCCATTCCTGTCCAGTCTGTCAGCGACATACCGAAAACGACTACGATCGGAAGAGCTACAAAGATACTGTACAGAATAAACGCCGGTGTTATAAAAAACAGATAATTTCTGTTCTTCTTCATAATCGGACTCCTTTACTGTAAGGATAAAATACGGATACACGGGAACTCCATCTTGCATGGAACAGCTTCTGAACGCCCGGATCAAGAATGGGCAGACCAGAAGCTGTCCGAAGGTTTCCCTTTTATATTTTCGTTTTCTGAACGAATCATTTCATGACTGCTGCAATCTCATCCATGAACTGATCAACGGTAAGTCCGCCGTCAAATACTTTTGTAAAATCTGAGTCCCATATTGTGGAAGCCTCTCCCTTATCCGAATAACTGCTCAAAACATTCTGCCAGCTTCTGTAGGTATTCTCCTGTCCGCCTGCAGAAATTTCCTTCGCGATTTCGGTCGATGACTCAATTTCAGGAGTGCCGGAAACAGCGCCCTGTGACTGTACCCATATCGTCTGTGCTTCTTTTGTCGCGCAGAAATTGACAAATGCAACAGCCGCTTCTTTGTTTTCCGTTGCCGCGTTCACCGAAAATCCATTCGACGCAGTTCCTACAAGGCCTTTTGTGCCGTCCTCAGCCGGGATGGTGAATGCGCCAAGATTCAGATCCGGATTATTCTCCTGAATGGTAGCTGCATCCCAGGAGCCTGCTATATCCATAGCCGCACTTCCCGATGTAAAGGCAAGAATTTGTGCCGCGTTATCCGTGACACCTGTCCAGTTATCGCCAAAGTAACCATCCTTTGCCCAGTCAACCATCTTCTGCATTGCTTCTCTGGCAGGCTTTTCTGTTCCCTTGCTGGAATAGTCCTCCAGTCCCTTTGTATAATCAGGGTCATAGGCTGCGAGTAAGGGCTCGTAGACAAACAGCATGGACCATGGATCATGAGCCATGGAAATCGGCGTTATACCCGCCTTTTTGATAGACGCGAGAAGGCTTTCAAATTCCGAGAACTTCGTTGGAACCTTCCACCCATTCTCTTTAAACATGTCTTTATTATAGAATACGGTGCGGGTATCCAGCGTCATCCACGGTACGGAGTATTGCTTTCCATCAATTGTCGCCAGCTCCTTCGCACTGTCGGAAATGAAGGAATAATCTACATCGTTGCTCAGGTCAAGACATGCTCCGTTGCTCACCAGATCAGGCATGTTGCTCGTTGCCGTGCCGTTGGTCCAGAAAACATCTGGTCCGGATCCGGACTGAATTGCCGTATTTAACAGAGAATAATAATCTCCGTCAGCTTTAATCTCATAGTCAACCTCTACATTGGGATATTCCTTATTGAAGGCTTCAATTATTTTTTCCAGAGATTCTTCATAAGGATAGTCATGCTCCCAGACGGTAATCGCTCCGCTGACTTCTCCATTTCCCTCTGAAGACGAGCCGCCGGACACCGATCCGGAAGAAGCTGTTGATGCTGCTCCGCATCCAGTCATCATAAGTGTAGCTGCAGATAATAATGCAATGATTTTTTTATTCATTTTTCTCCTCCACTCCTGCAATACTCATCGTTTCTTTTCGTTTGATTGCCTGTTGTTATTTGTTATCTGTATTTTACTTTTACGCGTCATGACAAACAATCGACAATATTCCAGGAGTGATTCACTATTTTTCAATTCAAAAAAATATCTTCGTTCAAAATCTTATAACTTGTTCAATTTCTACTAAAGCTCAGATGATGGTATATCTGTATGTGTTTTTCTGCATCAATATTTCTTCTTTTTTCCCGATCTTCAGCCTGCAGACAGAAGAAACGCTCCGATGGGATTCTTTCCCATCCGGAGCGTTTCTTCTCATCTTCTGTATTCACTGACCGTTTTCCCTGTCGTTTTCTTGAAAACCCGGATCAAATAATTGGAATTGGAAAAACCAGTTTGTTCTGCGATCTGTTCCAATGACAGATGTCGGTTTCGAAGGAGGATTTTAACCCGTTCGATTCTTTGTTCATTCAAATACTGAACGAGGGTTTCTCCCGTTCTTTCCTTGAATTTTTTGGTAAAAGAGGGGACGCTCATGCAGCATTTTTCTGCCAGATCCACAAGATTTATTTTTTCATCCAGATGCTCTTCTATATAAGCCAGTGCCTCTGAGATTTCATCCCGCTCGATGGCCCGGACCGCCTGTTCTCTGCACTCTGCCACCATTTTAATAAGCTGCTCACGAAGTTCTGTGACATTTCCCGTATTGGTTACGATCGAGAAAATCCGGGAATCCAGATTCTGTTTTTCATCCGGAGAACGCCCCTGAAGATTATAATCCAGTGCCCTGTCCAAAAACCTGCTCAAGGCCTGCATAAGCTGACCCTTCATTTTCACGGGTTCAACCCGGCAGAAAGCGGCTTTTTTCAGATATAAATCCAGTTCAGCAGAAAAGATCTCCATGCTTTGATCGGAAAGGAAGCTATTGTAAGAGAAATCATTGACCACAAAAGGCTCTCCGCCATCATGATAAAAAAATATCTGAACATCCGGTTCATAATAGTACCTTTGAACTGCGGTAATCGCCTCCTGATATCGATTTCTCATCTCCTTGAGGTCATGCATTTCACTGCTGATTCCAAATAGCAGCCTGCCGCTGACATAATGTCTCGCACTCCTGATTAATGTGCTTATATTTTCGGAAATATGACGATTTCTCTCACTTTCCGTCTGGTTCCTGTCGACCTTGAACAAAATGAAGGGATCTTTGTCATATGGCAGAAACATCGTACCCATATTATATCGCCGTACCAGTCCGTCCAGAAGATGATAGAACATATTGGCATCTATAGACGGACTCTTTATATCTCCTGACATATCTACACAATATGTCCGGAATACCCCGACGCGGAATATCTCCTCCCCCGTCATCTCACTCATTACACTGTCATCCACATCTCTGGAAACCTCTTCTGTTCTATTCTTCCCATGTTTCGCGTAAACTTTTCTAATTTCTGACAGCAGTATCGGGCCCGATATCTTGTGCTTGAGAAGATATGCGTCCGTTCCTCTGGATATTGCCTCCTGTGCATATGAAAAATCATCGTGACAGCTGAGGATGATAACGCCTGATGCAAGATTAGCGGAACGTATAACCTCGATGAAATCCAGCCCGTTCATATCCGCCATCTCGATGTCTGTGATGACGATATCCACCGGTGTTTTCCGCAGAAACGGAATTGCCTCCTCCGGACCGCTGAAAACATTCACTACCATAACATCCTCTTTGCCATCTATCAAAGACTGTATACCGATTCCGGCAAGCATTTCATCATCTACTATAATTACCTTTATCATTTCACATCACCCGCAGATATTTCTTCTTTCCCTTTTTGTTAATCTGCATCATCCACAGGAATTGCAGGTAGCAGATAAATAACCGTTGTCCCTTTTCCCGGAGTGCTGTCTATCTTCATATAGTATTCATCTCCGAATTCCAGACGGATGATCTCCTCGATATTGTGAATTCCGATATTGGTATGATTCGACTTCTTCTCCGGTTTTCTGCGCCAGGCTTCAACGTCAAATCCCACGCCATGATCCACCAAGGTTATGTGTAAATGATTATCCTTCCAGACATGTAATTCTATGTTTGTATTGCGTATTTTACCGCGATTCAGTCCGTGGACAATAGCATTTTCAACCATAGGCTGCAGCAGAAGCTTCGGAACTCTCAGATTTTCCACTCCTTCCTGAACATCAAGTTTCAGATTAAAATTCATGAAACGGGCGCTCTGAATCACTGCATAATTTTTCACAAGATCAAGCTCATCCTGAAGCTTATACTTCCCATCATCAACCTTCGCGGCATTCATAAAAATACTGATCAGAGATTCCGTCAGATTCTGAATCTGATCCTGCTGATTCAGAACAGCCAGCCACTTGATGGTATTTAATGCATTATAGATAAAATGCGGTGTCAGTTGGGATGTCAGTGTCTTGATCTGCTGCTTGGTCTTTTCTTCCTGTTCTTCTCTGTAAGCAGCCATCAGATCCGCTATACGCAGCTTCATATTATTATAGTGAATGGAAAGGCTTTCAAATTCCTGAATCCCTTCAACCTGAAACTCGCTGTTTTGCAGCTGTCCCTGCGCATAATCGTCCATATTTTTCTTCAGCAGTTCCAGCGGATTGAAAATGTACCTTTGCATGGAATGGTACATGAGTATCATAAAGCCAAAATAGGTAAGAGATACCAGAAAGAACGGCAACAGAACAAGAAGGATTTTTTTATCCATGATGGCTGAATCAATCAGACAAACGCTGTACCACCCCACATCCATAAGATTATAGGACGCAAGAATTTCTTTTCCCTTCTCTGTCTGAATCGTCTGATATTCCTGCTTTTTCCCGGGATCAATGACATCAACATTGAGACTGTCCCCCAGGTGTCCCGGCTCTGAAGCATACAAAATCTTCCCATGGCTGTCAGTAAGATACCAGGTAGAATAATCCTCAGACAGATCGCCTAAGGCATCCGATACGATCCGGTCGCTAAGAAGCATATAAAGAATACCAACATTCTTTCTGTTCTTTCCATTCAGGGCTCTGGCCATGATAAATAAATTTTTGTCCGGTCCACGGTAATACTGGTTGGAGGTATACCACATGCATCTGCCTCCAGCCTTCAGGATTTCATCCTGTTTGCCTTTCATGGATGCAATCACCGCAGAATGATCCCCGCCACTATGATAGGTATTGGTTCCTGTTACGATATACGCTGCAAGCACTCCTGTATTTGCATATTTCATTGCTTCCAGCTGTCCTGTCAACGTCTGCCTTTCCTGATCAGTCAGTTTTTCATTCTTTTCCAGATAATCAATGCACCCCGTATAGTATATCGCCATAGAGTCATTTTCGCGCTCAACGATATTTCTGTGAATGACAGAGGCGGCTGCTGTCAGTGTACCGATAGTATCCTGCCCGAGTGTCTGCATGATATAATGCTGAAACAGACCAATTACCATACCGGCAAGCACAATATAAGGGGTAAAAATAAACAGGGTAAAAGACACTAGGACTTTTCCCCTGATTCCCATTTTTTTAAAGACTTTGTTCCATGTTTTAATCAAGATCTTCCCCTTCGAAAGGTTGTTATTGTTCCTGATGATAATCCGGATCTGCCTCTTCCAGAGGTTTAAACAATCTGATAATGATTTTGTCAGACAGATAAGCCGGCAGCGAAAAACCGCACAGCAAAAGTGCAAGAACAGCGGCCTGCGAGAACTGTGCCAGGAACAGTATAAGCAGTAACGGAAGAACGTAAATTGCAGCCAGCACGAAAGTATAGGGCAATTTTGCGATCGCCAGTCTGATCGAAAAGAGCAGATATCCCTTCACACTGTTGCTGAAGTATGCTGCTGCGGAAAAAATATAGACCAGTAAAATAAGCAGCCCTGTCAATACGATACTTATTATAACACGCATAGCCGGTGCCCAGAAAAAATTCTGTCTGGAAAAGATATAAATGTCGACAGCGCTGGTCAAGCCCAGAAGCAGAATCCCGAGCCAGATTGTCGTTGATTTTCGAAAATTGCTTTTAAAAGCGTGAAAATAGCCGGACAGAATATTCGGTTCGTCTCCCCTGAGTAAGGCAATAAGCATGCTGTGCATTGCTGTCGCTGCAGCCCCGATTGTAAAGACCGGTATGCTGCAGACCAGAAAAAGCAGATTCAGCGATACCACATACATAATTTTAGTCAAAGCCTTCTGAAGCGTCCCGTCATAACTCAGAAAATGTTTCATCTCAGTTTTTCTGCAGCCCCTTTCTGTCGATTTCAATTTTCATACCCTCCGGTCCTGTACACGAGAAGCTTCCGTTTCCCAGGGTACTCCAGCGAACATGAATCATTCCTGCAGGTGTTTTTACACTTCCCTCCGCTCCGGTCAGATACCCTGCAACCGGAGCAACTCTGGCTGATGCATATCCCGGCTCGGCAGGCCTCACACCCAGAGTAACACATGGCAGCTCATAGAGAATCAGCGAGCCCCATCCGTGACAATCACTCCTTGCCGTGACATCATCTTCCACACAAGTACTGGCGCCCATTTCCAGCATCCTTCTCCAGATATTCCAGTACTGATCCGTTCTCTGATACAGTCCTGTCAGCTCCAGCGCACGGAAAAGATAATATGCCATAGCTACAGAACACTGTGCGTACCTTTCCGGATGATCCATCGTTTCAATCAAATTGATTTTTGCCTGGTCAGATTTTCCGGTCCCCGTCAGGATGGCAAATACCTGCGGATGCTGGCTGTACTTTTCCACACCCGGCCCATCCTGAATCATTCCGTTCTTACCTGTGCAATACCGCAGAACCGCCGTCTGCACAGCATTTTTTTCCTTTGTATATGCCCGGGCCTGCTCGTGATGACCTATCCATTCCGCAAGGTCCGCAGCTTTTTCAAGGCCATAAATGTACAGAAGACTTTCCATTGTTATGGGGCCTTCAAGTATTGCGTCAGGTACTCCTGTTGTTGCGTTCCATTCTGGTGTCCAGTCTATAAAGGACCAGGCCGCGCCATGACCATTGAGTCCACCAAGCTTACCCACATATCCCCCGGGTGTCAGATGCCTGTGAAAATAAAGCAGAATTCCTTCCACACATGGCATATGATTCCGTATGAATTCCTTATCGCCGAAATACATCATGTGATCATGAAGCATGCAGATGTAATAAATGGAAAATCCAGGTATAAGATTCGGTCCGAAATTGGGATATGAACAATTCAACTGCCCGTCATATCTCTGCGATCTTCTGAAATCATCGATACACTTGCGTGCCAGCCGGTCGTCTCCTGTTGTTGCATAAGTATAGAGGATCTCCAATCTGGAATCCATGGCATACTGGAGCTGCTCGTAAAAAGGACAATCCTCATATGTCTCATGCATACAATTCCGCAGTGTTCTCTCACTGATATCCCAGATTTTTTCAAGAGAAGGGTCGCTTGTGTGAATTCCATGAAATTCATCCAGCGGGTATGCTGTTTTCGTATAGCAGAAGTTCTGAATTTCAAGCGGCTCTTTCCCTGTTTCTATCTCTATACGGATGAAACGGAAAGTCCTGAACCAGAATGGATCATATATTTCCGGTCTTTCATCTATTCCGGATCCTTCCACATGATACACATCAGAGAAGCCCTGCAGCACTCCGCCTGCCGGATCTATCCTTTGGTTCTTGCTTAAACCGCCCGCCTTATCTCTGTGCATATAGCACTCCGAATACAGCAGACGGATCACGGATCCTCGCCCTCCTGTAAGCATCAGATGAATATATCCGGTTTCTTCAACATCTGACGTAATTTCTACCACTTCTCTCGTATCGGATGGGATCCTGACTGCATTTCTTCCTTCCAGCATCGCATCCCAGGTATCTGCGCCGGACATTGATTGCCGTATCGCGCTGACATGATGAAATTTCTTCTGTTCCAGTGTCAGATACGGAATTGTTCTTGCGTGAAGATTTCCGGGACTGACAGCATATGGAATATTTCTGACAGTTATAGCCCAAGGCCAGGAACTGTCATCATACACACTATCCCTCCACCCCTGCAAATCTCTTTCTGGTCTTCTGTCCTCGAAGATCTGTAAGGGCGCAAAAACCGGATCTTCCGACACGATAGAAAATCCCCTGTCCATCTGTCCTTTCCAATCCTCGCCTGCACAGACGTCATAATGCTTTCCCTCTGTATCAAGAATCACACCTCTGACATAAAGCCCTGGATGCTCCGTGCGAAAGATCCCGTGATTTCCTTTCAGATGGATCAGAGGATAACGGAGAACTTCTACGGCTAGTACATTCCTGCCTTGATGCAGGTAAGGAAGTAAATCCGGTTCATCGTAGTACCAGATCTGAGCATCTCCCCTGCTCGGCCCGCATACAACCAGTCTTCCGTTTACATACAATTTATACCTGGAATCCGCAGAAATTCTCAGCTCTGCTCGTGCCGGTGAAAATTCCAGATCTATTGTTTTTCTGAACAGTACCAGTACGGCCTTGTCGTTATTGTCTGCGGGCCATTCTCTGCACCAGATCCAGTTCCTGATATCCTGACTCATAGCATGCCTCCCTGAAAATACCTCTGTTATAGTTAGGAGTATATGGTTCGCCGCCTCTCGTGGAAAGTCAGTCTTCGTTGACGGTGATTCACAATCTGATCAGATCAATGATCCCCGCATGTGAAACCATTCAAAATATGCTAATCTGATTCAATTTTTGATTGGCGGATCTATGATCCGGCAACGAGATAAAACACGCTGCGCGAGTTTTATCTCGCTATCGCGACGCTCGCCGCACACGAATACTTCGCATTCGGCTGCGGCTCACTGTTCGCGTAAATAGAAAAGGCTCCGGCAGTCATCACCAGAGCCAAATACATTTCGAATTAATCACACAATTCATCGGACAAGGATAATATTTCCTGATACCTGTTACTGTTCACCGATCTTCAGGATCGTCTTGCCTTTTGATTTTCCCTGTTTCACCTTGTTGAGTGCCGCGTTGACCTCGTCTAAAGCAAATACGGTATCAATGGAAGTCTCCAGCGGGTGTTCACGGTCAAACAGTCTGCCGATCCTGTCCAGCTGGCTGCCGTCCTCGTGCACAAACAGAAAATCATAGGTCTGTTTTTTGGCTGCCGCCATGCGGTCATACCTGCTGCCTGCCAGCTGAAAGAGGATCCGCTTGAAGAACGGCATGCCGCTTCTTCTGGCAAATCGACCGTTTGGCAGTCCGCGCAGAGAAACCAGATTTCCGCCTTCCTTCAGAACCTTGAATTCATTTGGAAGCTCACGATCGCCGAGGGTATCCAGAACATGATCTACATCCGAGAGAACATCTGCATAGTTTTCCTTCCTGTAGTCAATAAATTTCTCTGCCCCGAGCTTTCTGACACGCTCCTCATTGTCACCGCTTCCATTTGTATAAACGTGCAGTCCAAGGCTTTTGGCCACCGGTATGGCCATTGCGCCGAGGCTTCCCGTCCCTCCGGAAATAAAAACAGATTCCCCGGCACGCACATTCATGATATCAAACGCCTGCATCGCTGTCAGCGCCGTCAGCGGGACCGTCGCCGCCTCCTCAAAGGAAAGATATTCCGGGATCGAAGCCACTGCCGATTCTTTCAAAGCGGCATACTCCGCAAAGGCACCGATCTTCTTCAACGGCATTCTGCCGTAGACACGATCCCCGGGTTGGAACCGGGAAGCGTTCTTCCCCGTTTTCTCCACGATCCCGGCAAATTCATTGCCCATCACCAGAGGCATCGCATAGGGAACGATCAGCTTTACCTCGCCGCGGATGATCATATTATCCAGCGGATTGACTGCCGCTGCGATAATCTTCACCAGAATCTCATCCTCTTCCGAGACCGGCGTCGGAATTTCACGGATATTCAGGTCCGTACCTTTTTTATCGTAATGTGTCAAAACAGCAGCCTTCATTTTATCGATTCCTCCGATTTCTCTGTACGGTGCTCCACAATGTACCTGCTCATATCCGTGATACAGTCTTCAAGTGTCATGCTCTGCAGCCGGTTCTCCACATCCCTCTCCATGCCCCGGAACATACTTCCCAGAACCGGACGAATATTGTGTCCGACGATACAGGCATCGTTTGGATTCTGATGAAGATCGAACAGATGGAGAGAATCTGTTTCCATTACTGCCTTGTAAATGTCTAGCAGGGAGATCTGCTCCGGTTTCTGCCGCAGACGGAACCCGCTGATCCCGCGGTGGCCCTCAATAATCCCCGCCTTGCTAAGCCTGGTCGTCAGCTTTCTGATGTAGCTTGGATTAGTTCCGACGCTCACTGCAATCTGATCCGAATTCATCGGGCTCTCCGATTCCGAGATCAGAATCAACGCATGGATGGCAGATGAAAATTTTGTATCCATACTTATTTCTCCAGTTCGTAGGTGGCGATATATTCTGTGTTCTCCGGTGCTGCAATTCCGGGATCGGACTGTATAAATCTGCCGCCCAGTCCGGCCTCCTTTGCAGCGATATCAAAATGACAGAGGGCGATTCCCAGGTCAACCTTCTGAATATCTCCTGTGGATTCTCTGTCGTAGCCCTTCGTTTTTGCTTCGTAGAAGTGTACTCTGCCTTCCTCAGTCACCGCTCTCCACGGCTGCTTGTTTGTCGCAGAAGGTGCCAGGCGCACCAGTTCAAGAGGGCCTGTCCACTTACCGGCATTCTCTTCCCTGAGAGGATGCTGAAAATCTCCTTCAAAGAAAAGCTCTTCAACCGGCAGCCGGTGATCTGATTTCATTCCCTTTCGCATCAGGTTCTCCCGGATTGAGCGCTTCTGTGCGGCATAGCCCAGCGGTGTCACCGCGGGCATGACTTCATTTTCTCCGAGATTTATTGCTTTTTCAAATGCCTTGCGGTCAATGGTTGCTGCCAGCCATACTGTTCCAAGCCCCAGAGACGTCGCATACAGAACAAGCTTTTCAAAGGAATAGCCGAATGCAATCTCCGCGTTTTTCTGTTTCTGATATTTCCCGGCCACATAGGTATCTGCGCCTACAATCACCGGACTGCTGACTCCGTCCTTTTCCGTATTCAGAATGGAGAATGTAATCGGAACGCCGAACGGATTATCATCCTGCTCCAGATATTCCCGGACCTGCTGCATAATCTGCTCAGGAATCTTTTTCTCTTCGTAGGTTCTTACGCTGATTCTCTTTTTGATTGTCTCTGTATTCATGATTACCTCTTCTTCCTTCGCGCTGTGTGCTGAATTCCAGTAGATTTGTATTTGTATCTGTTGCAGATACATTATCATGTGCAGTTCAATCTGTCAAGGTTTCTTGTCTGAATTATTTTCTCCTCCCTCGGAAGCTGTATGCGAAAAAAAACGTGGAGAGGGAGATAAAAAGGATATTTAATCGAAATCATCTGTGTGCGGAAACGATCCGGATCAGCCAAAACAAACGAGGGGTACAAAAGCGAGATAAAACACGCTGCGCGAGTTTTATCTCGCTATCGCGACGCTCGCCGCACACGAATACTTCGCATTCGGCTGCGGCTCACTGTTCGCGTAAATAAAGATGCGGCCGGAAAAGCAGCCGCATCAGTCTTCACTATCAAGTATGGTCTTCCATTGATCAATAAGTTCCTTTGAGCAGGTGTTCAGATCCGCGACGCCGTACACATATTTCGCGGCTTCGTCATTGAAGGCATCTATGATATCCATATTTTCATTCGACGGTCCCATCGTCTCGAAGCGATTCAGATTGCGCAAGACATAATTTCCGGCCTCGGCGTCATAATCATTCAGAGACCCGTTTTCACGCAGGATACTTCGCGCTTTTTCACTGACCGGAATTCCCTTCTCGG
This sequence comes from Bilifractor sp. LCP21S3_F8, assembly GCF_052117805.1. Lineage (NCBI taxonomy): Bacteria > Bacillati > Bacillota > Clostridia > Lachnospirales > Lachnospiraceae > Bilifractor > Bilifractor sp. LCP21S3_F8. Next base: position 43,742 of record NZ_JBQKIK010000012.1, read on the forward strand.
TTCCCTGCAGCAGAACCATATCTTTATCATTGACCAGAAAGTTCAGAAGTTCAGCAGATTGCCTGGGATGCTTTGTGTTTTTGCTGATGGCATACATCGTGGCTGGTTTCACGTACCATCCGTAAAGTGCCTCATTTGCAGAGGTAATGGGTGGATTGGCCATCACAGGTGATATTCCTTTGTCCTGCAGCTGACTGCAGTAATTGTCTGCGTCACTTGCCCAGATGCCAACGCCCGCACAGGTTCCGTTGCTGAAATCCGTGTCTGTGCTCTTACCATTCAGGCAGATCACCTGATTGTCATAGAGATCCTTGTAAAAATCCAACAGCTTACCCGCATCATCGGTTCCTCCGGTATATTTTCCGTCCTGGTCAAAAAGAGTCTTCCCGGTTGTCTGCTCATAGCGCGCAATCACAGAAAGAAATAGGTGCTTATCGCTCAGGTGAAGGGGATAGCAGCCGTCCTTGCTCATAATGGACGCTGCATGAAACAGATCATCCCAGGTCTCAGGAGCTTTCAATCCGTATTTATTGAGAATGTCCGGATTGTAGTAAAAGACCACAGCGTTATAGGCGATCGGGATGGCGTTCAGTACGCCGTTCGATGTGCCATAGCTCAGATCTTTTTTGCTGTAGTTGTCGAGATCAATGTAATCCGAGAGAGCATTCAGATCATAATAGCCGGAGCCGTCAGCGGAGTACTCACGGATCCAGTTATAATTGATCTGCATCACATCAGGCGCTTTGCCCGAGAGCATGTAAATTCGATTTCGTCTCTCATACCCATTCCAGACATTATAGGAGCAGTTGACCTCGATCTGCGGATATTTTTCCTGAAATACATCGATACCTTTCAGCGTATACAGATGCCTGTCGTCGTTTCCCCACCAGCCGAAGGTGATGGCGGTGTTTTTTTTCGTGTTTTTTATGACGGTATGGCTCTCCGGTTTATATACGATATAATAATAGCTGAAGCCAAAGAAAAACAGGAGAAGGAGAATCCCGATGATAAAACGGAATGCGTTATGCTTTTTCGCAAATTTCATCATATCGTGTCACTTCCCTTGTCTTCGAAATAATCCTGGCCTTTTCCGTTCTTCTTTCCCGTGTAGAGGAGCGTGTCAGCCCTGCTGAAAACCCTTTCAAAATCGCGGTCATCACTGTGCACAATCGCCGTACCGCTGCAGAAAGAAAGACCGTCGGCGGCATAATCCCTGCCGAGACTCTCCTGGAAGCGAGACCGCAAAGCATCGGTATATTTCCTGAGTTCTTCCCGGGCACCTTCCTCATCTACGATATCCATGCAGCCGAAAACCCCGAACTCATCGCCGCCGAGTCTGCCGAGTATAAACTCAGATCCGTAGGTTTCAGACAGAAGTCTGGAAAAGCGGCGTAGGACATTGTCTCCTTCCAGATGGCCGTGCTGATCGTTGATCGATTTGAAATTATCCAGATCAAAGATGGAAAAACTCATGATTTTATCCGCGGGCATTTCCTGAACGAAGCGGTTTGCCATTCTGTGAAATTCTTCGTTGTTGTACAAACCGGTCATGCGGTCATGGTGGGCCTCTTCCTGCAGCGAATCAACATAATGATTCGCTGTGACATTGATCCGGCTTGTTTCTATTATGCCGAAGATGAGGATCAGACCAACAACGGCAAGAATGACAAGGATGGTGGTCTCCATGAAACGGTTGTTGTCCTGTACAATCAGGCTCACGGGGACTGTGCAGATCACACGCCATCCATTGCTGCATTCATCGCTGGTGATCAGCGCCTTGTCCGCCATCACGCTGCCGTTTCTGAGGCTGCCGAGGTACGACACGGTGGATGCCGGAAGCTCTGTTCCAATTTCGTCGCTATCATTCGAATAAAGGATCCGGTTATCGTTGTTGACCAGAGATACATTCATGCCTTTCAGCTGCTCTGGAATCTGAAACACATTCTTCAATTCACGGGAGTAGAAGGAGATCAGGATGACACTGTACTTATTGAAACGTTCGAAGTAGTAGATGTGTTCGATGTCGTCCTTCAATCCGAAATACCAGGTACTGTGCTCATCATTCTGCTTCAGGATATTACTGAAGGCCTCATACATTCCGCCGTCAGCGTACATATTCTTCGTGACCTTCGACAGTGATCCGATGACTTCATCATCACTGTAGATAATGGCAAAATCTGCATAGTTGTCCAGCAGACTCAGATCTGTAATGTTGTCATTGATTTCATTGGAAATCTGAAGCTGCGTATACGGATCAGCGTTTTTCTCCGTTGGGTTGTAGGTATAATTAGTACTGTTGGAAAAAAGAAGCGCGGAAGCCTTCTCAACCTTGGTCAGATAAGAATCAATGTTCAATTCCATCTGACGGTTGCTGGCGCTGATCAGACTGGCAGCATTCTCCCGCATGAAAATATTTGATCTTCCCGTGAGAAGCAGAACAATATACAACGAGATCCCCAGGATCAGCGTTGAAAAAAGAATAATGGTACGAAGTTGTGTTTTCTTAAATTCATTACCCATATCTACAAAACTGTTAAGTTCAAAAGTGTGTATGCTGATAGGTATGCTGAATATCAAAAAATAATAAAAATATATTATCACTGAAAATGACGGGTGTCAATTTATGCAAATTCAGCCGGAGCATTACACACAACGTGTGTATACCCCGGCGACATATTCACCGACCAATCGCCGCCATTCAGGGGAGCATTACAAACAACGCGTCTATACCCCGGCTGCACTCTCCCTTCAATCCGGATTTCTCCTGTCAAATTCCTGCTGCTCGTAATACTGCTTCTTCTCCTCGTACATGTGGTGGTCCGCAATGCGTAGGGCTTCCTCGATTTTACTGCTGTCAGGGCACCAGAAGCAGCCAATGGAGAGCAGATGCGGCATTGTCCGGCAGTATCCGGCTGCCAGCTTTTCTTTTTTCTCTGTAAACACTTCTTCCCGGATCCCGGGAAGGATGACAACGAATTCATCGCCGCCCGCGCGGTAGACATGCCTTCTTCCAAAATTTTCCCCAAGAAGATCCGCGGCGCTCTGCAATGCCTGATCGCCGGCTTCATGCCCCTGCTCATCGTTGATGATTTTAAGACCATTGACATCTGCATACACAAGACCGGTCGGAATGTTCTGCTCTGCCAGCGCATTCATCCTGGCAATCATCGCGTTGCGGTTGAAGACATTTGTCAGGGTATCCATGTGGCTGAGCCGGTTCAGATCCTCCATCAGCCGGTGATTGACGATCTTGGCACCGATAAAATACGAGATCGAATTCAGAACGAGCTGCGTATTGATCAGATCACTCTTCTCATAGTTGTCCGCGCCGAGATATCCAATGAGCTTTCCTCTGTTGTAAAACGGCGCAGCCGCAAGGCATCGGATTCCCTGACGCCTGAGGTTTTCATAGTCAATGGGATCATCCGCCCTGAGTTCCTCGATGTCCGCGATGACAACACTATCGCTTTTCTCCAGATATTTCTCCCATCCGCTCAGATATCCGTCATAGTCCAGATTCTGAAGCGTATCCATCTCCGGCTCCACGCCCGGAGCACACCATTCAAAGGTATTGCTCGCGGTAATTCCATCCGTCTCCAGAACATACAGCCGGTCCGGGTGAATGTACCGGCTCAGATCCTCCAGCGCGTGATTCATGCCTGCCTCAAAGTCTTCTTCATTGTTCAGAAGCTTGGAAATGCGCAGGATGATGCTGTCGGTTTTCGTCACCCTCCTGGTCTTTCGCACGCTCTCATCGACATCAGTGAAGATAAAGGCGACGGCATTCTCTGTCGTGGCGGGGCCCACGGTAAAGTCCAGCCAGCGACCTATCTCCTTAGAGTACACACAGGCATGAACCGGCAGTTTCTTCTCCCTTGCCTCCTGACAATACGGCATCCACGAGACTCCCTCGGGATAGATGTCCAGAAAGTTCCGGCCGATCAGGTTCTCCCTTCGAAAGCCTGCCATACGGCAGTAAGCTTCATTGACATACAGATATCTCGTATTTACCACAGTGGCGGCGGTGTCATAGATCAGAGTGAATACCGCAAAGGGTACCGGTATGTCCTGATCAAGATCCAAAAGCGGGATATCCCTCATTATCGTTTCTCTCATCTGCTGCTATCAGACACATGCTTCTCGATGTGCCTATACTCCTCCTGTATAGAACAACAGAAAGCTGACATTTGCAATACGCATGGATGTACCGATGTATGTATCGATGGATATACCGATGGATGTACCGATGGATGTATCGAAGAATGTACCGATGGATGTATCGATGGATGCATGCGTACCATGGCGTCAATTTCTGTTGGTAATACTTATATTGTAACACAATACATAAATCTTCATACACTTTTTTTCTTCTTCAGGATCCACTCCCGGACGCGAGATGTATCGTTTTCTTTTATGAGATGTCCCCATAGGAAAGAATATTTTGTCTCCTGCGGTTCTTATGCTATACTGATACATATTTCCCTATTGTTTACAGGGGAATGTCCGGAAACCTGATTCACGAACGAATAATAAAGAGAGGAAAAAACGATGGCAGACTTTCATATGGAAACCAAATGCGTTCAGTCCGGCTACCGCCCGAAAAACGGTGAACCCAGAGAGGTTCCTATCATTCAGAGCACAACCTTCAAATACGATACCAGCGCAGACATGGGAAAGCTGTTTGACCTGGAGGCATCCGGCTATTTCTACAGCAGACTGCAGAACCCCACAAATGACTACGTAGCCGCAAAAATTGCGGATATGGAGGGCGGAACCGCTGCGATGCTGACCTCTTCGGGACAGGCAGCCAACTTTTTTGCCGTATTCAACATTGCCACTGCGGGCGATCATGTGGTGGCGTCTTCCTCCATTTACGGAGGAACCTATAACCTGTTTCATGTCACCATGCGTAAAATGGGAATCGATTTTACCTTTGTCAGCCCGGACTGCACGGAAGACGAATTAAACGCGGCATTCCGGCCGAACACCAGGGCTGTCTTCGGTGAAACGATTGCGAATCCCGCGCTGACCGTATTTGACTTCGAAAAATTTTCAAAAGCGGCACATGCACATGGCGTACCCCTGATTATAGATAATACCTTTGCCACACCGGTAAACTGCCGCCCGTTCCAATGGGGAGCAGACATTGTCACCCACTCTACCACAAAATACATGGACGGACATGGTTCCTGTGTGGGCGGCGCCATTGTAGACTCCGGGAGCTTTGACTGGATGGCTCATGCGGAAAAATTTCCAGGACTGACCACACCGGACGACAGCTATCATGGAATTGTATATGCGGAAAAATTTGGAAAAGAGGGGGCCTTTATTACCAAGGCAACCGCACAGCTGATGCGGGATTTCGGCGCCATACCAAGTCCCTACAGCTCCTATATTCTGAACCTCGGCCTGGAAAGCCTGCACTGCCGCATGAAACAGCACTGCGCCAACGGACTGGCTGTCGCAAGATTTCTGTCTGAAAGTGATATGGTGGAGCAGGTAAGCTACCCGTCCCTGCCCGGAGACCCGTACTACAGCCGCGCCCAAAAATACATGAACGGCGGGGACACCTGCGGCGTCGTTTCTTTCCGCATAAAAGGCAGCCGCACCGATGCAGAAGCCTTTATGAAGCATTTGAAAATATTTGCGATTGAGACTCACGTTGCGGATGCACGTTCCTGCTGTCTCCATCCCGCAAGCTCCACACACCGGCAGCTGACCGACCAGGAGCTTCTGGATGCCGGAATCAGCTCCAATCTGATCCGTATGAGCTGCGGACTGGAAAACACAGAGGATCTGGTGCAGGATATTGCACAGGCTCTGGACGCTGTAAAGGCCTCCCGGTGATCCCGGCTGCAGTCTTCGAGATATAAAGCACGAATCGAGTAGGAGGCGGTGACTAACCGCCGTCCTCTCACAACACCGTACGTACCGTTCGGTATACGGCGCTTTCAATAGTTGACATACACAGACTGATAGGCCGTGGCTAAATCATAAAAGCCACTGTTTATCAGTCTTTCTTTTGTCATAGCCATATTGACTGCGACTGTATGCGTGGTAAACCAATGGCCGCGCCGACTGTTACCAGCCATGTACGCTAAGTCCTCGGGTACACCCATCTTAATCAGATTTCGCACCTTTGTCTTGGGTTTCTTCCATTGTTTCCATATACACATACGTATTCTGTGATAGAGCCATTTGTTGATTTCATCTATGTTGTTCTTCATGCTTGCTATACCATAGTAGTTAAGCCATCCTCTCGCATATACCTTGATTTTCGCAAGGCTCGGCTTGATGGACCGTACAGACTTACGGGAAGATAAATCTTTCAGTTTTGACTTGAACTTCTTCCATGACTTTGGATGAACCCTGACATAAATGCCACTACCGTTCCTTCCCAATGCAAAGCCAAGAAATTTAAAATTTCGGATTGCAAACACGCTGACAGTACGGCTTTTCTCTCGATTAACCGTTAGCTTCAGTTTCTTCTCGAGATATTTCGTACTGCTTTCCAAGAGTCTTTCTGATGCTCTTTTGCTTTTCGCAAGAAGAACGATGTCATCTGCATATCTTATGCAGGGCACACCTCTTTTCAGAAACTCTTGGTCAAACTCATTGAGGTAGATATTCGCAAGAAGCGGAGATAGATTTCCACCCTATGCAAAGCAGAATACTATGCAAAGAAAGAGCCCGCTTTCCTTATAATAAAAGATTTTGTTTTGATTTACTTTGCATAGTATTCTGTTTGTTGATACTACAGCTCAGACAACCATTCCATTAGATCACTGTTTTCATTCCAGTCCGGTAGGTTAGAATCTACCAAATCTGGATAAGCGTTTTCTAATGCTTTACGTTTAAGTTCTGCATCGGCACGTGCATAAATTTCAGTGGTCTTGATATCACTATGCCCCAAAAAGTCACGGATATAAATCAGATTTACACCTGCCTGCAGCAGATGGACAGCCTTAGAATGACGGAGCATATGGCACCTTACTTTCTCCGGCACTTTGTCAGATGATTCATGTGCCATAACAGCATATTTATTAATGATATAGGACACTCCTTCTTTCGTCAGTTTATTATGCTGTTTATTCGTAAAAAGCGGATAGCTGGTTTTATGCGCCAGGTTAAGCTTGTTCTCGGAGATATATTTTTCTACCAGTACGGCTGTATTCTTCATAATGGGAACTCTACGTGTTTTATTGCCTTTTCCGGTAAGTATCAATACTGGATTGCTCCCTGAGATAAAATCTTTCACTGTAAGGTCTATGATCTCCTGGACTCTGGCACCACTGTCATACATCAGGCTCATTAATGTAAGATCTCTCCGTCCCTGGGCGGTAGATTTATCCGGCTGCTCCAGCAGAACTTTGATACCTTCTGGAGACAGATGTTCTACCATTGACTGCCGTCTCTTTTTTACCGGGATGGCAAGCACTTTCTGATAATGATAGAGGGATTCCGGTGATTCTGACTGTGCGTAACGAAAAAAGGAATGGATGGCAGTCAGCCTCAGGTTCCTTGTGGAAATGGAACATTTCCTTTCTGTTTCCAACCAGTTTAAAAACCGCTCAATCAGTTCAGAAGACAGTTTTTTCATGGTAAGTTTTTCAGTTGGAATTGCTTCTTCTTTCTCACAAAAAAGAATGAGCAGCTTAAAAGTATCCCGGTAGGATTTGATAGTGTTCCTGCTGACATTTTTCTGGATAGGAAGATAGTCAGAAAGGAAAGCAGTAAGGTGTATGGAGAAATCAGTCGGGTTCATAGGATGAGTCCTCCATTTCCGGAATGATGTCCTTATAGCACTTTTCCAGTTTCATCCGGATATCCGGAAAGATATCTGCTGTCCATCTGAGATAGTATGCCGTTTCATTGAAGGTCTGGTGTCCCAGGTAGGTACGCATCATTGGAATTAATACCAAAAGATCCCGATCCTGTTCAGCCCATTCTTTCAGGCGGTAAATGCAGTACGCATGCCGAAAATCGTGGACTCTTGGGCCATCACCAGTATGTGAGATACCTGCCTTCCAGAGAAAACGCCGGAAGTTTTTATAAATATTTCCTATGGTCATTGGTTTTCCGCCATAGCCTGGGAATAAATATCCATCAGGATCTGGAAAAGGATGGACCTATTCAGCATATGTCCGAAGTCTCAGTGTAATGGATTCCGGCATTGGGACCAAACGACTGTTATGATTCTTTGAATCACAGATGGACAACACGCCTTGATGCAGATCTACATCCCCAACTGTCAGCAGCCGTGCTTCAGAGCAGCGCAGCCCACAGGAAAGAAGCAGTCTGAAAAACTCCGGCATGATCAGGTGCCGATAAGGAACGTTTGAACAGTAGTGACATTTATCCGTCTCTGCAAAGAATCTTTTCAGTTCGTCTGGAGTATAAATGTGCGGTACATACTGTTGTCCTTTCGGATAGTAATTCTTTGGAAGTATCCATGTCTTGATCCCGATGCTGTCCAGGTACTTTGAGAACTGGCGTATAACAGAAGCACGGGAACAATGGTTCGCAGCTGTTTCATGCATTGTTTTGCAGCACCAGCCGACCACAGCTTCTTTAGAAAGTATATCTGTTTCTGGGTAATGTACTGCAAGGTAATTATCAAATCGTTTGAGGATGCCTGGTTCTGAGTTGTATTTATACCCGACAGAACGTTTGAGTGAGATGAAATCCTGCATTTCTTTCTTTAATGGTCCTGTAAAAACTGGTTCAGCCAAGACGGATCACCTCCTCGAAATCCAGCGGGCATTCCGCCAGACGTGCCATATCTACTTTGAGATATACAGCAGTGGAATTCGTATCCAAGTGACCGATAATGTCAGAGATCACCGGAAGTGGGGTATCTTTTTCAAGAAGCACACTTGCCATAGTGTGGCGCAGGCTGTGCATTCCACGACGTTTGCCGGATACTGGGATATGAGCTTTTACCATATATGCTTTTATCAGCTGGTTCAGATGGTCATCTTTTGAAAAAGGCAAAAATGGAGCCATGTGCCGAACGAAAATGTAGGGACTATCAACTTTTGGTCTTCCATATTTCAGGTAGTCGATCACAGCCCATCCAACATCCGGCACAAGAGGAAGCTCCATAGGTTGTTTTGTTTTTGACTGGACGAAACAGAGTTTCTTCTCTGCCCAGTTAAAGTTTTCAAAACAAAGGCCTTTGATATCGGCACAACGAAGGCCTAGCCGGCATGCAATAAGTATGATAGCATAATCCCTTTTCCCTTTAGGGCTTCCGCGGTCAATGGCTTCAATGAGCTGCTTTAATTCCTCATGCGTCCATGCAGAAGGAATGGCTGTCTGCTTATGGGCTTTTACCATTGGCATTTTGGCAGCAAAATCAACCACGATAATGTCTTCTTGATAAAGGAAACGGAAGAAAGCACGTAAGGAACAGATATGTTGTTCTACTGTCTTGTAGGTGAATCCTGCTAATGTGCGGATATATGCATAAATGACCTCCAGAGTAACAGCACTGAAATCCACCATCCCATGAGCAGTCAGATAGTCCATCATGTAGGAAGACTGCTTCACATAGTGGTCTAAAGTTATCTTGGAATATCCATTCTTCACACAATACTCCTGAAAACGTTGCCTCATCTCTAAAAAGAAAGGTTCGGTCAGGATTTCTTTGTGTTTCAGGTAACGCCGAAGCACAGCATGATGAAGCTGAAAATCACCTACCATGCGTATAACACGTAGTTCCTGTGTTTCTGCCTGTGGCAGTGTTCTCCCAAAATCATCCTGTGTGATGCCGAAGAATTCCTGGACGAAGTCTATGCCGAGTTGTTCTGTGTAGTAGTATTCACCGCGATCTTCTGCATAGGCCATCAGCTGGTTCCAGCGTCTGCGGTAAAAGACCATACTTCCTTCGGTGTAACCAAGCCGTAGAAGTTCCTGTTCCAGTTCAGAAATCAGGTCTGGTAAGTATTTTTTGTCCATAAAAGTACCTCCGATATGATATTTTTTGAGAATTGCTCTCATAAATATCTTCGGAGACTATGCAAAGTAAAGCAAGAAAAGATGATGTAAAATAAGGAAATTTGGAGCTTTACTTTGCATAGTAACTTTCTTTGCATAGGGCGGACCTCTGAGTCCATTACTCGGAAATATAATGCTAAACGAGCTGGATAAAGAACTGGAACGCCGCGGGCACAAGTTTGTCAGATACGCGGATGACTGCATGATCTTCTGCAAATCCCGGAAAAGCGCGGAACGCACGCTGGGAAATATCGTCCCATTCATCACAGGGAAACTATTTCTGAAAGTCAATCTCCAGAAGACGACAGTGGCACACATCAGCAGGGTGAAATATCTGGGCTATGGGTTTTACCGATTCAAAGGGAAATGCAGGCTCAGATTACACCCGAGGTCGAAAGCCAAAATGCAGAAGAAACTCAGAGAACTGACGTGCAGAGGCAATCGGTGGTGCAATCCGGAGAGGGAGCAGAAGCTGCGGGACTATGTCCGCGGCTGGATGAATTACTTCCGATATGCGGATATGAGGGCACTGATGGCAAAGACAGATGAGTGGCTTCGCAGAAGAATCCGGGCGGTGTACTGGAAACAGTGGAAGCGGGTGAGAACCCGCTACCGGATTTTCAGGGCATTGCATTTAGAGGAATGGCGTGCACATGAACTGGCAAACTGTCGTAAAGGCACATGGCGGGCGGCACAAATGCTCCGCTCTGTGCTGACAAATAAAATACTGGAAAAGCTGGGCTATCCGTCCATGCTCTCCCAGTATTTGAAAGTAGCTGAAAACTTATGAACCGCCGTGTACCGAACGGTACGCACGGTGGTGTGAGAGGACGAAAGTCTCCACTGGAGACTTTCTCCTACTCGATTAAAAGATGCTCGATGACAGCCTCATTTCTGTGGATGAATTCTACAAATTAACCACCATCAATCGAGAAACTTTCTATGGTTTTCTATGGAGAAATGCTTATAAAGAACAGAAAGAGACAACAACAAAACCGCAGACGCTATAAGAGTGCACCAAGACACCCCTCCGGCTGCATGGATATGACATCATACCTTGCGATAAGGAAAACGTGACACGTGAGGAGAAACAGAAGCCGTCATGGAAAGATCCACGGGAAGCGCGGTGACAGATAAAAAGGCCGCCCATTGCAGACGGTCATTGTTACATGTTAAAGAGATCTGCATGGCTTCCAGTGTCTACCAGTGTCAGTGTAAGGATGTCGTTCTCTATCAGATAGATGAGAAGCCAGTCCGGCTGAATGTGACATTCACGGAAGCCTTTTAGCATCCCCTTCAGTTCGTGGTCATGGTACTTCTCATCCAGTGCTTTACCCTGACGTAAAGTGTTGATGACGTCATCAAGAAGAGAAAGATCCAGCCCACGCTTCTTCATCAGCTTATAGCTTTTCTTATAAGCGGAAGTATATTTGACAGTTAAGATCATTCAGGCTTCAAGAGCTTTCTTAAGAGCTTCCATGCTGGTGTATCCCGGGACGTCAGGGTCACGGGAAATACGCTTTGCTTCATCGGCAGCGCCAATCAATTCTTTAGAGTACTGCGGAATCTCCACCTTGAAAGGAAGTCCACCTCTCAAGATGCACTGTCGTAAAAAAATATTAACGGCGCTGGACATATCCATGCCAAGTTCATTGAAGAGTTCATTGGCCTGATTTTTAACACTGGAATCAATACGAATCTGAGTTGGAACTGTAGACATATAAATCATCCCCTTTCATCTCGAATTATATTACATACAGTTTACGTTGTCAATCAATATAGCAGCAATAGTTGTCTTAGGGGCGGGATAAATCCCTGAAAGCAAATTGCTAAAAGACCGGCGCCCCTAACGCGTACTTTCCCGATGGTCTCATTTTTCAGAGGGAAACTCTGTTTAGGCAGTTTCAAAACCGCCAAGCTGGGAATATTATTTTTCGAGCAGCGCAAGGCCGTGGCTTTGCACATTACCGTTTACGGCGGCATAGATCCAATCTGCAACGCTGACGTCGTCCTCTTCAATCTCAGCCAGCACCTCTCTACCATATTTTTCTATCATTCGTGCGATGAATGCAGCACACTTCTCCATATTCCGACGACTCACTGCATCCAGCTTGGCACGCCGCTCTTCATTTCTCTGTCTGATTTCTTCCTCTGTCATTTCCGGTAAACCTCCCATGTTTTTTGGGAAGGTTTGAATAACCAATCTTGTCCGAAGTCAGCTTGTATATCTGCACCAGAACATCGATAAAGCTCTCAAAGTCAAGTTGCTGTTCTTGAGTCATATTAAGCCCTTCATCATTCCCATCAATACTTAATACACTTTACTGTTTTATAGTTAAAATCTCTTCTAACGGAAGACGCGTTGATGCAAGCCCGTTCAGATTGTCTTCCGACGCATAACCCAAAGCAATTCCCATAATGATCTCTTCATCATCCGATACAGAAAGAAGCGGACGAAGTTCCGCAGGGAACTTGACGATCTCATAAGCCGGGATCGAATCCACACCATGATCCTTTGCCGCCAGCATCAAAGACATACCAAAGGCTCCAAGATCGTAAATCGGCCATCCCGTATGGTCTTTCTCAAGGGTCAGATAAACCAACGCCGGAGCATCAAACAGCTTTTCGTTCATATTCAGAAAATGTACAATGTCCGGATCTCCAGTATAATCTGCAATGTAGCTCATAAAATCTGCCATGTTCTTCTGGCTGCGTTCTGAAAAATTGGTTCGATGGCCTGTCGGCATATCCGGCGATCCCTTAATCTTATCCGCATACTTCGCAATCCAGATCTTCTTAATTTTTCTCATGGTTCCGTATGATATTATGATGGTTATTTCTTGTCCTGCTCTATCTGGGCATCCTTGATTCTGTAGTAGTCTTCCATCTTCAGATTCAAGTGCACATTAATTAATGACACCTCCTCCATATCTGCCTGCTGCCAAATTCGTCTTTCTTGAAATCTGAATTCAGGCAGGTGATCTCTATCGGTATGATCTTCAAAAGCCACATAGGCTCTTTAAGTTTCTTCAATGCTTGCAGCGGTATCTTTCTGAACTCCGCGACATTCTTATATTCATCGGAGAACGGCTCGACTAACTCCACTGTTCCTTCGATCTGCAGTGACCTAAGTTCGCCAAAGGAAGCACTCGTCTCGAAGACCGTTGCCGCAATATGCTTATTCTCCTTCAAGGCTTTGAACTTGAGCCCGCCTTCGGTGAAGATCCAAAGTGCTCCCGCATACCAACTGTACTCAAGCGGCGTGCAGCGAATAAAATCCTTCGTGGCCGTTGCCAGGGCAAGAACCTTATGGGATGATAAGAACTCGTCTATCCAGCTATACAGAGCATCATCATCTAGCTTCTTTTCGATTTCATCTTTTCGAGTCCAGAAGGACTCAGCTTGTGCGTACTGTTCGTCAGTCATTTATTCTTCCTCTTTCCCTGATCGTTGTTCTGAGAAATATATTGATTGCCGCGGTCATGTTCAGACCCAGCTCGGAAAAAATCCTGTCGGCCTGGTCTTTTATTTACGCGAACAGTGAGCCGCAGCCGAATGCGAAGTATTCGTGTGCGGCGAGCGTCGCGATAGCGAGATAAAACTCGCGCAGCGTGTTTTATCGCGTTTCTTTCTCGGTTCTGATATTCAAATCCGCAGTCGGCATAATATTCATCTCCATTCTGTCTATATAATATGCGTTTACTCGTCGACTATCAATACATTGTCATTATATATTGTGCGATCTCCTATAATACCACCTTTACAAGTTGTGATTGAATGCTACATTCTATAAGTTCCATTTCACAAGAAGCCATGACTGAAACTCGACAACCATCTCAAACCCGGGCTCCCGATTGATATCGGGGCATAATCCCGCATACGCAAAAATGTCCCTAAACCATGATGGCTTAGAGACATTTTTACGTGCGCCTGGCGGCACACGTATAAAAAGACCTCTCACTCTATTTGCCGTTGAGTGAGAGGTCTGATAACCCTTGTATTCAATTTATTTGAAAATTATTTTTTCAAATAAAGACAAGAACAGTACTTTCCAACCTCCAAAAGAGGAGAGACACATTTTTCATTCCTTTTTAGCTGTATCACAACGCATCTGCCCAATGCGGATTTTTCAGTAATTCGCGTCCAACTCCAATCAGATCAGCAGCTCCAGATTTCAGGAGCTTTTCTGCATCATCTTTTGTCTTGACGCCTCCTGTCAGCATGACGGGGATGGTTACGGCTTTCTTGATAGCAGAAGACATATCCTGAAAATATCCCGGCTCAGTATGCCCTTTTCTTGAATAACGACACATCCCGCCAGAAACATTGATCATATCCACGCCTGCTTTTTCCAGCACCTTTGCTGCATATACACTGTCTTCGATTGTACTTCCTCCGTCCATATAATCGCAGCCGCCCAAACGGACGGAGATGGGGTAGTTATTACCAACGGCATCTCTGACAGCCTCAATTACTTCTCTGTGCAACCTTAATCTGTTGTCCAAAGTGCCACCATACTCATCATTTCTGTGATTTGTCAACGGCGAATAAAACTGATTCAGCAGGTAAGCGTGCGCGGAATGAATCTCAATACCGTCATACCCGGATTCTTTTGCCCGCACCGCCGCTTTTGCGAAGCATTCCACAATTTCGGCAATCTGCCTCTTTGTCAACTCGTCCGGAGCAGTTCCGTCGCCCATCATCGGAGTTGACGGAAGGACTATTCTGCTTGCCGAAACAGCTTTCAGACCAGTCACGGAACTAGGTGCGGCGGAACCGGCATGATTAAGTTGAACCATAGCTTTTGTCCCGCTTTGATGAATGACATCGGTCAGCTTTCGCAAGCCGTCTATATCATCATCACTTGAAATGGAGAGTTGCTTTGCTTTTGCCTTTCCCTGCTTCATAATATAGCTGTGTTCGGTGATGATCATTCCGAGATTCCCGCTCTTTGCCCTTTCCCCGTAATAATCCAACATCGTATCCGTAACTTTCCCATCCTCCGTACTTTGATAAGTGGCAATCGGGGGCATAATGATTCGGCTGTTCAGTTCCATCGTGCCAACCTGTATTGACTGTTTTATCATGATAAAGTACCATCCTTTCTTTTATCTGTATCTTTGCTTTTCGAGCCCTACCGTTGTTTGAGCCGAGTGCCCCGAACAAAGAACCGTCTCGTTTGGCAGGGAAAAAATTTTGTTGATGATACTGTTTTGTAAATCTATCAGATTCCCGCCCGGATATTGATAGTTCCCAATGCTTCCCTTGAAAATCGTGTCTCCCACAAATGCAACGTGATCATTGGAGGAGTAGTAGGTGACGGAATCCGTCGTGTGTCCCGGCGTATAGATTACGTGCAGGAAAAAAGACGGGTTTGCTTCCAGCGTGATATTGTCCCCATCATCTATAAATGTTGCATCTCGTATCGTAATCGGAGGTCCGCAGAGAGCCGACAGATTTTTTCTGGCATCCAGCAGATAATCGTTCGCTGTTCGATAGGCGAGTACGGGAAGATTTAATACACGGCGGAGTTCGTTTACCGCTCCGGTATGATCAAAATGCCCATGTGTAAGCAGTATTTTTTCGATTTCCCAGCCGTTTTCGTTGATAAGCTCAAGCAGTCCTGCAGCTTGTGCGCCGGGATCAATTAAAAAGCCATGCTGTGTTTTATCGTCAATGTAAAAGAAGCAATTTTCTTCAAAATATCCTTTTACCGGAACCTCTATAATCATAGCTCAACCAATCCTGCAGCCATCCGGACCGCAGGTCATTCCTTGTTCCATGCCAGCCTCCGTCTCCTGCTCCAATGCTTTTTGAAGCGTGGCCTTCATGCCCTCTACACTCTGTGCGCCGGAAATTCCATACTTTCCTACTACAAAAAACGGAACCGCGTGGATGCCATTTTGGAAAGCCTCATTCTCGTCTAAAATCACTTCATCCCGGTACTTGTCTGAATCCAGGACTTCTCTGACCTCTGCTGCGTCCAGTCCGCACGCTTCACCGATACTCTGGAGAAGCGCTTTGTCCGCAAGTTCTTTGTTGTCGGTAAAATATGCTTTGAACAGTGCAGAGATAATACGCTCTGTCAGTGCCGGATTTCCTTTGCTCTGGGCCAGTTTCGTCAGGCGATGTGCATCCATTGTATTTGTAAAAAGCGTAGAGGCGTACTGGAAATCAAGTCCCTCAGCAATTCCCATCTGAGAGATGTTTTCAATTTGCCTTCCAGCAGCCTCAAACGAGATTCCGTATTTATCAGCAAAACGTGTCTGCGTGTCGCTGACTGCGTGTTCCCCTGCGGAAGGGTCTAACTGGAAGGCTTTCATTTCAAGCTGCACATTTTTCATTTCAGGGATAGATTCGATCGCTTTCCTTAGACGCGCCTCACCGATATAGCAGTAGGGACAAGCGTAGTCTGACCAATACGTAATTTTCATCGATGCAAACTCCTTTCAAATAATCGAACGTGTTATATTTGCTTCTGCTTGCAATTGTACTGAACATGTTCTATTATGTCAATAGTCAAAATGAACTTGTTCTAAAAGGAGAATGACATGGCAAAAAAATGTGGGCGGCCTGCGAAAAGCGCAGATCAAGCAGACAGCAAACAAAAAATCATAGATACAACCATAGACCTGATCCGAAAAAATGGAGCGGATGATATCACCGTGAGAAATGTGTGTGCGACGGCAGATCTTTCCATCGGAACTTTTTACCATTATTTCAGAGACAAAGATGACCTGCTGATGTACTTTGTCCGTGAGACCTCCTTTGAAAGCTGTTCTCTGAAAACACCCCTCAATAGGATCGGTGACCGCATTTCAGAACTGTATATGCTCCTTATAAACCGATATATGGAATTCGGCCTTGACTTTATGAAGTGTTTTTATACTGCCGGAAATCGTTCGCTTTCAGCGTATATGTCGGAAGTTGAAGGACAATTTGAGCCGGATACCGTGATGGCCCGCAGCGAACGGGAAATAACGGCGGCGCAGGCTCAGGGAATTATCAAAAAAAGTGCAAATATCCATGAAATATGTATGGACATCTGCACAATCGTTAAAGGCTGTATTTTGGAATGGTGCCTGATGGAAGGAAATATGAATATAAATAGTGCTCTGCAACGGATTATAAATCTGTATATCCAGAGTTACCTGAATTAGAGATTTTAGGAAACGTGGTAGTCAATTGCGCTCCCTGCCGATCTGAGCATCTTCAGTCCGCCAAAGGAAGTGCTGTACCGCATGATCCTTCCACAGCACCCGCAAATCACCCTGCCTACAAATGACCACCTCCCTCCGGACATGAAAAGAGAGCCGCTGTTACACGACTCTCGGATATTTATAGTGCTTGTATTTACTTATCTGCCAGCGGCAATTTCCTCTTTGTAAATTTTATGCGCATATATCAATGTTGCAATCGTAATTATTATTCCAACCACAAGTGTAGCCATCACTGCAGCAAATGAGCTTCTCATAATAATAGCCGCTACTATTGTAAACACTCCTTCAAACATCAATGTTACGGCTCCAAAGAAATTCGTTTTTCTCCACGTGTTGTCATTATACATACTCCAGCTCACTCTCACTCCAACCGTACCATTAATGCGTGTTTTTGACATGAAATTGCCTAGTATAAGAAATCCCAAGCCCATTAAAATGCATGCCACTCTTCCAATATCAACATATTGCTTTTCAGCACCTGACACAGCCTCAGTATATGAACCATATAAAATAAAGCCCTGCATCACTGTAAACATTACAGACATACACAAACCAACAATACTAAGCACTTTTGCGTTTGATTTTGCACCAGCAATTTCTTTTTCATCCTGGGACTTGTCAGCTTTATTCTCATAATATCTCGTAAACAAGGTCCAGAATAATGACATTGTCAGAATAATGACCGGGAATAACAAGTTCTCATACTTCGATCCCCAGCGATCTATATTTCCTGCCATGTCATAATGCATCGGAACATTATCCGGCATAAACTGTAAAACGATTGCCGTACCAGCTAAAGAAACAAAAGAAATAATCCACATGATTTTTTTCATCACTTGCCACCTCCGAATTGTCCTATCCACAGGATCAACTCATCAAAAACGGATGTATTGATCTCGTAGTAGATAAAGTTCTTCTGCTTATATTCCATGATCAGGTCAGCACCTTTAAGCAGTTTCAGATGATAAGACAATGCCGCTGGCGTTATTCCAAGCTGTTCTGCGATTTCTCCGGCATTCATCCGACCATTTTTCAGCATTACGAGTATGTCTCTGCGTTGCTTGTCAGCTAACACTTTGAAAATATTAGTATCGCTCATAACTCACGCTCACTCAAAATCTATTTCAAAATATTTTTAAATTCCATGGTCAGTATAAATCCGAAACCATATTTCTGTCAACAATTATTTCAAAATATTTTTAAAAAGAATAGAGCCATATTTGCTATGACTCTCTTCCAAACTTTTCAATTCCTCAATTATTCTTCCCAGAACAACTCATCTAATGTTGTGTCCAAAGCTTTACATATCGCGATGCACAAATTTATTGTTGGTTCTCTTAAATACTTTCTTCAGTTCATCAATATTAATCTCGCATACAATCGCATCATTGGGTTCTGTTAGTGCCTTGTAAAGAGCTCTTGCAGGTGTGCTTCCGGGAAAAAGTGCGGCTGAGAACAGGACGTTGCTGTCAATAAATACCTTCATCCTCAATCCAAACGTTACATCATACGCTACGCATTCATCCCTCAGCGACTTTACCCATTCATAATGACACGGGCGGGCACCTCCGTAGTTTTCTCCGTCACAAAGAACCTGTTCGATCTGACACGCAGGGAGATATTTTCTAATGCTCACCGGACCGATATAGGGAGCACACATGATCCCTTTGTGCTTAAACGGCAGCTCCAGCAGGATCGGGATCCGTTCATCAGCTCTCTTCTGATTCTCACAGGTAACATTAAACATTACGTTTTCCCAGCCATCACCCCAGTTCCACGGAAGATGGTCTGCCACGCGTTCCGGCCGTTTTGTCAGCAGAAAGAACTTCACATCAGATCTTTGACGAATAATCTGCCAGGCTTCATCGCGCCAGGGATCTGCTTCTTCCAGAAAGAAATCTGAAGTCATACAAACCCGGATCATTTCTCCACTTTTCACCTTAAATGTTCCGTCACGGTATTTGGAAAGCGGATATTTAAACCCTGTTTTTGTCCTGTATATTTCAGATCCGTCCTTATCTCTCAGAGAATCCAGATAATACATGTAGCAGTTCTGGCAGCCCTCACTGCACTTTCTGCAGCCATGCCACGGGTTCCATATATCGTGCAATGGAGGTCACCTCACTTTCTCAAAACTATTTATTGAACGAGCATGTTCTGATAAACTGCCGTATATCCGCTCCACCTTCCAGATATCGAAGCAATATTTCCGCACATGCACGACTGTCGCTGTCTGCCTTATGGTGATCAAGACAGATACCATAATAGTCGCATAAGACATTCAGCTTATGACTCATACCCGGCAAAATCCGTCTGCCCATTTGTACTGTGCAAATATATCGGGCATATGGTTTCCACTTTATATCGTAATCGCACAGGCATTTTTTAAGCACATTCATATCAAATACAGCGTTATGTGCCACCAAAAGTCCGCACGACATCAATGGCTCTATTTTTGTCCAGAGCTCAGGAAAAGTCGGTGCATTCCTCACCGTCTCACTACCGATTCCTGTAAGCTGTGTATTGAATTGATCAAAGTAAGTTTCCGGATTAACCAGAGAATAAAACTCATCTGTGATCACCCCATCCTCTATCATGGTAATACCGATCGCGCTTATCCGATTGCACATACGGTTCGGCGTTTCAACATCAAAAACGGTAAATCCAGCCATATCCAAATCTCCTACTTTTTCAGTTCTTCACTCAGCGAATGCGGCACTCCGCGTGGACCGCGATTTCCCTGTCATTTATTACTCTACATATTTTCCATTTCTAACAGCATCAGCAAAGGCTAAGAAACTTTCTGATTTCATGATAGCAAGACCTTGTCTTTCATCACCAAGTACCACAAGCTGATCTCCGGGTGAAATCTCAAATATCCTTCTTGCCTTGGCAGGGATTACAATCTGACCTTTAGCACCTACAGTTACCATTCCGAAAAGATGTTTCCCTTTTGGCGGAAGTGCCATACCCATGCTGTCCTCCGATTCATAATTAGCAAGATCATCAAGCGACACTTCAAATATTTCCGCAAGAATTTTACACTTATCTAAGTCAGGAACAGTTTCTCCGGTTTCCCACTTTGCTACAGATTGGCGAGAAACACCGATTTTCTCAGCAATATCTTCCTGTGTCATTTTTTTAATTTTTCTAAGAGTTACCAGATTGTCATGAAACATCGTTTTTTCTCTCTTTCTTTATTCCGAGTACCGCCCATCTGAAGAAAGGAATCCTTGATATCACGGCATTCAAAGCATATGCTGCTACAAATCCGGCAATCAGGCTGATGGTATAAACCATTGTTGCCGGAAGATTCCCGGGTTTCCCCAGAAGCAAAGCAACTGTTGATATCCCAAGATAATGGAATACATATAGCCCGAAATTATTTTTGCTCATCCATGCCGTAAAAGCATTTTGCTTATCAGCATACTTTGATGCACCGCTAAGAATCGCCATGCTCATAAGCCATCCAAATCCTGTAAATAGCACTGATTTGTTAATAGGAGCATCCGCATAGTTTTTACCAAAGTACACGGCACAAAATGAAATTCCCACACCTGCGGCAAGTACAAACAGCAATACAAAATACTTCTTCAGCGTCTCGATTACTTCATCATGTGAGAACACAAAATATCCAAGCATATATGCAACACCGTAATATCCGAACCTATATACCACAACAACCGGAGTATTAAAAATCTGCGCCGCTCCCCATATTACTACAGTCATCAAAAGTATTGCTATGATGTTAGCCTTTCCTCCCAGTTCCCACAGTCTATCCTTCTCGATTTTTCTAACGAGCAAAAGCACCATCGAGAACAGCCATAACAGCTGTATGTACCAAAGAACTCCGGTTCCGCTTAACGTCATGATAAAATACTTGATTACACCAGGTACTTCCTGCATAGAATCGAAAGCGTCGCTAATTGACATACTGACATATCCCTGGATGAACTGAAATACAAATAATCCTATAGTAGAAGGAATCAACAGTTTTCTTGTCCTGCTTTTTGCAAATTCCTTTGCGGTATGATTATCCAAATAATATCTGGAGCATATTCCTGATATAAGGAACAGCAGAAGCATAAACCACGGATAAACTGCATACAGGAAAATGTCATAATATTGCACATCAAGAGCAGTAATCTTTCCTAAGCCACCAAGAATATCTTCGCCATTATACATGTAAAGCACATGATAAATGACAACCAGAACTACGGTTACCCATCTGATATTGTCTAAGTAGTATCTTCTCATAAATGCCTCACTTTTGCAATTATTTTTAACATTATCGTAATTGTAAGGCAAAGAAATGTCCACCAACCAAACCGAACATTTACATAGGTGAAATGTTAAATTTGGTTGCGAATCTAAAACTCCTTCAACACAAAACTCACTTTAAACCCCTCTCAGAGAAAAAGCAAAAAATAAGACCCAGAAGATTTAACTCTTCTGAGCCTTATGCTCTGATTTTATAAACAGGATTCAATTATTATGGATCATGATGCTTTAATTTCCGGCCTCTGCGCGGATCGCTGCAGCAGTCCCGGAGGATTCCATCTCCTCCGCAAATTTACGTGCACTTCTGCCTTTTCCTGTATAGTACAGATTAACTGTGATAGCCATGATCAGTCCCCTTCCTCATCTGTTCTCCGTATTCCGATCCTCTCAAGCAGTTCTCGGTTGCGCTCCAGCATGTTCCAGATACCGTCCTCCGAGAGTACACCTCTCTTCAGCTTGTCCGGGAACTGCCCCGCTTCATCCGCCGCGAAGTCCGCTTTCCACTGCGGGCTCGTATAATAAGCTTCCAGCTTCTGTATCTCCGCCTGGAATGCTTCATATTCCTCGATCTTCTTTTCCAGGGCATCCATCTTCTGAATGGCATTATCCAAGATGTTTTCCATCCGGTAGACGTGCTGAGGCACGTTTTCGCCGACAAGGCGGTTCCGAAAGTGGCTCTTTTTCGCGTGATAACGGTTTACAATCTCATAATCCGGTATCCAGATCTGTGCCTCTTCGATCTGATCAAACACGAGCTGCAGAGCATCCTCCTCTGAAAGTCCTTCTTTTACCTGCTTCTTGTAGGCCTGAAACATCCACTCCGCAATTTTTTCTCTCTGCTTCTGCTTAAGCTGGCCGAAACTCTTATTCATTTGAAGCAGACGTCCGTCCACCATCTTATGCTTACTCATAACGCCATAATCTCCAGCGGCTTACCACTTCCCGGTACAAATCATCGGCCCAGAAGTCATAGAGATTCCTGTATCCCGCGACTCTTGCCTTAGCCTGCATTTCAAGCCGATACGGGACCACGCCGTCCATTGGTTTTACTACTCCGTAAAAACCCGAAAGTATTCGCAGATGCTCCTGTACATAATCAAACTGACCGTCCTCAAAGACGGCCGGAGCCATGTAGGTATACTGGATTCCATCATAGGCGATCAAGGCCGGCGTCAGGTTTCTGTGCAGATCTATATCGACCCGCATCTGTTTTGCTGGGGAGATAATTATCCTCATGCCAGTTCTTCTAGCATCTGTGCCGGGTTATCTGCCGCCTTTACTTTGTCGAAGGCCTTCATGACAATACCGTTCTCATCAATCAGATTTCAACATTATAACACTTCGATTAAAATGATTCCACTCTGTCACTCAACACAAAAACACCCCGCCGGAGCGGAGTGTCTGTCGCCTGATTTATGTTCAGTTATACCTCTATCTCGGTACCGTCCCGAAAGATGAAAATCATCTCCTTCCGGCGGCCTACTGTGACGAAATCCACCATGCGGTTTTTAAACTCCGTCTTGCTGATCGTGATTGGTTCAAATATTTTCGTCAGTTTCATAATGCTCTCCTTCAAATAGCTTATAAACAACCTGTACCGTCGATATTACAGGCAACGGGCGTATTGTATTCATCATTGAGGATCCCGCCCTTTTCCTTAATGATATTCAGATTTTTCTCTAAATCATTGAGGGTAATTGCACTTCCTTTTAAGTCATAATATTTCCCATTTATTTCAAGAAACAGCGTTGGGAAGGATGTGACTCCTATTTTTCTTGCCTCATAAAAGTCCGGATGGTACTTGCCCTCTTTAGAAATACGGATGAACTCCTCTGCGATCTTGTCTGCAGGAAGATCATAGGATTTGGCGATTGATTTGATCGTCTCCACATCAGAAAGTGATTTGCCATCCAAATAGAATGCTTCATGCATCTTTGACGCAAGATTAACATGTTCTCCTTTAGGTAAGAAGCTCCTGAGAACTCCAAATCCTATTGCAGCATCATTCGAGTCAGGAACCATACTTCCCGTCTCTAACAGGTTCAGATATGGCTTGCCGAATTCCACTCCAAACATATCCGCAATTCTTTTATTCGTATCACTCATATACGGAAATGCCGAAAGCGGATGACCATCCATAAATAATCCACCTGATAACGCCGTTACTTCCAATTCCGGATGTGCTTCAATAAACGGTTTAAGAATTGTTTCAAACCCATAGCACCATCCACAATAGCTGTCAAAAATATAATACACCTTCATCTAAATACCGCCTTTCTGATTTTTATCCTGGTCACAGGCTTCTCATGCTGTCTCTTCGCATCCGAAGCCGTTCCTCGCCCTGTTCATTTAATCCCTGTTTTAGCATCTCCAGTATCTTCTCTTTGTCCTCCGGAAGATGTCCAAATACCGGCATCATGTTGGAGACATTCGTTGCATCCAGCAGCGTGTGAATATCAAGCGTCTTCACAAAGGTATACAGTTCCTGTATCTTTTCTGTTTCTGTGGCTTCTACAAACTCACCCCTTCTTACTTCCTCCATAAGCGGTGTGTCAGGGAAGATGGAGAGTCCGGAAGCCAGCACCCTGACGGGCGACAGATGATTCAACACTTCTGCCGTTTTAATGGCATGCCCCATACCATAATCATGGCCTCCCAGCCCGTATAAGAAGATGACGGAATAATGCATTCCCGCCTCATCCATCTTGGAGAGCTGCTCCACGATATCACTGGCATGATAGCCCTTGTTCATCTTATCGAGAACAGCATCATCACCCGACTCGATCCCGAATACGATCATGTCGTATCCCATCTCTTTCAACGACTTCAGCTCACCTACAGACTTGTTCCTTACACTATCCACCCGGCCATATCCGCCGACGGAAACACCCCAGGGCAGGTATTCTTTTATCAGGTCCATGATTCTTTTAAGTCTGTCGTAGCTCAGCAGGAACGGGTCCGCTCCCTGCAGAAAAATCCGCTTTACCTTCCATCCGGAATCCCGGATCTCCTGAAGATCCTCCCGTATCTCACTCTCCGGAGATACGGAAAAAGGTGCTTCCTTGTAAAAGGTGCAAAAGCGGCACTTATTATGCGAACAACCCGACGTTACTTGTAAAAAACAGGAACCAGCCTCATAAGGCGGTCTGACGATTCCACATGAAAAATGCATACAAATTCCTCCTCGTTTCTATATATCCTTATGTCTCGCTTTGTCGATATGTAATGGTTTAAATTAAACGGGATCTTCATCCCGTCTAATCTATGCACAACTTAAATTTCGTGACCGAAGTAGTCTGCCAGCGCAGCGAGGGTCTCTTCATTCCGTCTGTAATATGTCCACTTTCCGTGCCTTTCGGAAAGAAGCAAGCCTGCTTTTTGCAGCATATCCAGATAATGAGATACGGTTGACTGTGATATCCCGGCTTTGTCGCGGATGCTTCCAACACACACACCGCCTTTCAGATCCACCACATCATCAAAATGTCCTCCCTGCGGCGGAAAGTTTTTCTCCGGTTCCTTCAACCACTCAATAATACTTAGCCGTGTTTCATTTGATAGTGCTTTAAAAATTTCAATCTTATCCATACGTTTATTATATCTAGCTTTCGCGATATGTCAATACTTGTAAGCAAAAAAACGGCTGATAGAGAAATATATCCTTTATACAGCTATTTTATATTTCTCTTTCAAATTATTCAACATACTGTACTTGATCATTCCCTCCAACTGCATTCTCCCGACTACTATCCCCGGAGCAATTCCCTGAGCTTTTGCAAATACCTTTTTCCATTTTGCTTATCCTTTCTTTTGTTTTTCATGTCTGATCAACAAATCCGACTTTATACAATCCAATGTTCTGCATTCTCTGCTCCGGCAAACCTTTCAAATGCATCTTCTGCATCACAGAGCAGTGTGTCGAGATCAATGTTGTTTTCAAAACAGTAAATTACAACAAGAATGTCCGTTGCAGAGTCAGTGACCATCGCCCTCGTAGAATCAGACATGGAGGACCCGAAGATTCCTTCATCATCCGCCAGCACAAGCATGTTCTCCATATCCAGAAAATCCTTGCCGATCCCTGTATAACCTTCGCCATGTTCCGCTTTGCGCAGCTTGATCGCACCATGAATCTGGCCGAGATCATATGACCCGACAGACAGGCCGCTTTTCACAGAAATCAGATTATTCACATCGACGACAGAATTGATGTGGTACAGTTCATCCCCACGGCGAACTCTGCGAATCAAAGCTTCAGATGAAACTCTATAGCGGCCCGGGTTTCTGCCAAAAGCCTTATAAGCCGAACGGCTGCCCTTTATGCCCGGAATCTCGCTCCACTCTTTTCCTTCCACGCAACTTCTCACCTTCGGCAGGACTTCCGCATTCATATAATCCCAGAAACGATCATCCGGCGCTTTCACATTTGCATGGAATCGTAAGATCCCAAGTCTGATCTCCGGATAGACGCTGAACAATTCCTTATCGATAGTCACATCATAATATTTCATACTGTCACTTCCGAAATTGAAATTATTTTAAAGTTTCGCACCTGTGTTCGCAGTTTACCCTGTATTGCCCTGCTTGTCAATATGAGAAGGCCTTTCGGCCTGTTTCAGGTCAAGCCGGAACTTAAACAGGCTTTCAATCAGCTTTGTTCTGATGTAGTCCTCCATATCAGAGTTATAATAGTCGTTCATCTTAGAGAAGTAGCGGATATATCCGGCATAGCGGTCAAGGACAGCCTGTATCGCTATTGGGTCGCCCTCTATGGCATCTGATAGAGCTTTCCTTGTATTGCTGAAGAATACACTTGGATCATCCGGCACCGCGAGTTTATCAACGAACAGACGATCTTTGCCACAATGTCAAGTGATGAATTCAATAAAAGTCAAAATCAAAGAGCAACATAACGTAATTCTATATTTTCTATCTTTCCTTACGCGATGATTGACTTGAGTTTCCGTAAACTGCAATAAAGAATAGATATGAAAGTTGTGTATATTCAACACAACAGATTTAGAGTTTCGTGAATAAGGCAGCGAAAACTCAAGAAGATTGACGCTTGACAGTTTCCTGAAAGTTCGCTACAATAACAAACGCAAAATTTAGTGGACTTTTCCGGATTCGATCATCTTTTTGCCACACAACTGTCTTGTGATAGTTGTGTGGTTTTTTTGTTGCCTGTATCTCGGAAGTATTAGCAGAATGGAGGACTATATCTTTATGGAAAAAAATTTTTTGTCTCTTATCAAGACGCGCCGTAGTGTACGGGCTTATAAATCGGAACCCGTCCCTTCCAAGGCTTTGGACGCTGTACTGGAAGCAGGGACTTACGCTCCTACCGGCGGAGGACATCAATCTCCAACCATCATTGCAATTACAGACCCCAAATATAGGCGGGAGATTGCAAAACTAAACGCAGAAGTGATGGGGAGCAACACAGACCCTTATTATGGCGCACCTGTCGTGATACTGGTTTTGGCAGATGGCTCCGCAAGCACCTTTGTTGAGGACGGAAGCTGCGTCCTTGAAAATATGATGCTCGCTGCCCATGCCCTTGGCCTGGGAACCGTATGGGTACATCGGGAACGTGAGATTTTTGACAGTGAAAGCGGCAAGGCTCTTCTGCGGGAGTGGAAGCTACCGGAAACCTTGCGTGGCGTCGGGGCGATTGCATTGGGTTATCCGGCCCAGGAAGCCGGTCAGCACGCAGCACGCAAACAAAACTATATTGTTCGGATTTAATGTTCCGCTGTCTGGCGCAATTTTTTTGCACCGGACAATTTGTGGAGAGGAGGGAAAGTATGCAGACCAATAATAAAATGGCGGTTGCTCCTGTTGGAAGGCTCATTTGGCAAATGTCGATACCGCCGCTAATCTCCATGTTCCTGCAATATTCCTATAATCTGATAGACAGTGCGTTTATAGCGCGGTTGAGTGAGAATGCACTAACGGCTGTTTCTCTGTCATTCCCGATTACAACACTGATGAATGCGGCGTCTATCTGGATCGGTGTCGGCGTGAATGTACTGATTGCAGGGTATCTTGGGGAGAAAAAGCAGGATGAGGCAAATACCACCGTCACACATGGATTGTTACTGGCCTTTGGAATTGGTGCTTTGCTCAATCTTCTGTCATTACTGATTATGAAACCCTACTTTGGGGCATTCACCAATAACGAAAAAATTTATCAGTTGAGTCTTGACTATATGAGCGTATGTTCGTTCATGCAAATTCCAAACATGGTGCATATCGCAATCCAGAAAATGATACAGGCTACTGGGAACATGGTTGCGCCTATGTGGTTCCAGATTGCAGGAGTGGTCGTTAATTTTGTATTTGACCCACTCCTAATTTTTGGTATTGGTGTTTTTCCAGCTATGGGAATCCGTGGCGCTGCGGTGGCTACTGTTGCGGGCTATTTGTTATCCATGATTTTGGCATTTGCCTTGCTGCTGGGCAAAAAGCAGAAAGTGCAGATAAAGATCAAAGGATTTCATTTGCAAAAGTGGCTGATTGGCCGTATTTTCACCCTTGGACTGCCGTCTTTTATTATGAATGCCCTTAGTTCTTTTATGGTGACTTTTGTAAACTTTTTTCTGGTCGCCTATTCCGATACGGCAATCGCTTTCTTCGGTGCGTATTTTAAGGTGCAGCAGTTGATTGTCATGACGGTCAACGGGCTGATCCAGGGCTGTCTTCCTATTATGCGGTTTAACTACGGTGCGGGAAACAGAGATAGGCTGCACTCTGCTTTCCGCTACGGAACCGCTTTGGTCTCCGGTATGATGATACTGGGAACATTGACCGTCATTCTCTTTCCGGCGCAGCTTTTGGGATTATTTACGGCGTCGGAAGCCATGCGCTCCTTTGGAATATCCGCTATGCGGATAATGGCGGCAAGCTATCTGTTTTGCGGCCTTTCCACCATGATTTCCACCTATTTTCAGGCCACAGAAAAAGTAGGCTTCAGCATGACAATCCAATTATGCAGGCAGATGCTTTTCCTTGTTCCCGCCTTATGGTGTCTGGACAGATTGTTCCATCTGAACGGGATCTGGCTTGCATTTCCGGTTGCTGAAACCGCCACTTTTCTCGTTGCGCTTGTGATGATGGCATGGCATCGCCGCAAAATATATCATAAGGTATTCCAAGGAGGAAAATGATGAATGACACTTTCATGAAAGAAAAACCGGTATTACCGCTGATTTTATCCATGACCCTGCCTATGGTTTTATCCATGCTGGTTAATTCTCTATACAACATTATCGACAGCTTTTTCGTCGCACAGATTAGCGAGGAAGCTATGACGGCGTTATCACTGGTTTACCCGGTTCAAAATTTTATCAATGCTGTTGGAATTGGATATGGCGTTGGAATCAACGCCGTAATCGCCTTTTATTTGGGTGCTGGGGATCATGAAAAAGCGGATCAGGCCGCCACGCAGGGACTTGTGCTTGCCGTGATTCATGGCGTTGTTATGACAGTCTGCTGTATTACGATCATGCCGGTTTTCCTGCGGATGTTCACTTCATCTGAAGCGGTCATTGAACTTGGCGTCCGCTATTCTGTCGTTGCGTTCGCCTTTACACTCATTGTTACCGTCAGCATGGTGTTTGAGAAATTGTTCCAGGCAGTAGGAAACATGAAAACGACCATGATAAGCCTGATGTGCGGTTGCATCACAAACATTGTCTTAGATCCCGTTCTGATTTTTGGCTATGGCCTATTCCCGGAAATGGGAATCGAAGGCGCTGCACTGGCAACCGGCATCGGGCAGACTCTGACACTTGCGATTTACCTTGTAGTCTATCTTGTGCGGCCAATTCGCGTGCATATTCGCAGGCAGTACATTCTGCCCAGCAAAAAGATGGTAATAAAGCTATACTCCATCGGCATTCCCGCAACCCTGAATCTTGCGCTTCCGTCTCTTTTGATTTCGGCGCTCAATGCGATTTTGGCGGCATATTCCGAAGTGTATATTCTGGTTTTAGGAATCTATTACAAATTGCAGACCTTTATCTATCTGCCAGCGAATGGCATTGTGCAGGGGATGCGCCCCCTGATTGGCTATAACTACGGCGCGGGGGAGCACAAACGGGTCAGCCAGATTTATCAGATCGTTTTGTGCATGAGTGGCATCATTATGGTGTTTGGGACAGTAATATGTCTGCTGATCCCCGGACAGTTGATGGGGCTGTTTACCCACACAAAAGCGACGATTCAGGCCGGGGAAACCGCCTTACGCATCATCGGGGCCGGGTTTATCGTCTCTGCGGTTTCTGTTACATCTTCCGGCGCATTGGAGGGACTTGGGAAAGGAACTCCCTCCTTACTGATTTCCCTTTGCCGGTATGTAGTGGTCATCATCCCGGCTGCGTTTTTACTCAGCAGGTTTTTCGGAGCGGTTGGCGTCTGGAATGCGTTTTGGATCACGGAAGCGATTACTGCGATCATTTCCCTTGTCATTTACCGCAAGGCAATCACAGGCCCGTGACGGCGGCCCGAAAGCCATGTACAACGTCCTTACTCCACCGCGACGGATAAATTCCTGCTTCAAAGTATCAGGAGCTGCTGATGTTCTGAAACAAACCGATGAGTTCCTGCTGTTACGCCGTCGGCAATGCGCTTTCGCAGATCCGAACGCGCGGTCGGGGAGGCGATGCCGCCGAAAAGATCGCGCTGTTTCCACCTCCCTCAATTCGCCGTTTGACACCATGATGGCTTAGAGACATTTTTACTATTCATTCTTTAGTTCATTTTGAATATCCGTCATCACATCGGCAAGGGTAATCTTTCTCATTTCATCTTCCATGCACCGCTGGACTCTTTTCAATTTTGAATCCATCGCCTTATGAATATTTCTGCCTATCGGACATTCCGGATTAGGATTCTCATGAAAGTGGAACAGTTCGTCATCTTTTACGCTGTCTACAGCCTTGTAAACATCATAGAAGGTGATCTGATCAGGAGTTTTTGTTAAAGATATCCCGCTTTTGCCCTGACTGATGCTTATAAGTCCCCCTTCTTTGAGGTTTCCCATGACGTTTCTGACGATGACGGGATTTACACCTATGCTGCTCGCCAGAATATTGCTGGTCACTTTTTCATCTTCGCCCAGATAATCTATAACCGCAAGAAGATGGACTCCTATTGTGAACTTACTTGAGATTTGCATAGCATCGCCTCCATCTTGTAATATATGAAATTACAGGAGAAAAGTCAATGCAGGTAACAAGAATCGTTATTCACTTACAACGCTGATTCTTTCTTTTATGTGCTTGCCGGATTCGATCTCATCGACCATGGCAACCGCATAATCGGCATAGGAGATCACGCTTTCTCCCTTGCTGTTGAGAACCAGTTCCTCGCCGCCCAGAATGTACTTTCCGGTTCTTTCGCCATCAGCCTGAAAATCTCCGGCAGGGCTGACATAAGTCCAATTCACATCGTCAAACTTACGAAGCTCCTCAAGTGCTTTTCCATGACCATTTACAACGGGCATAGCTGCTTCTGGGAATGGTGTCACATCAACAACTGTCTTGGTATGCTCAGGATTAACATAAAGGCTTCCTGCTCCACCTACGACCAGCAGGCGTGCATCGCTGCCGGAGAGCACTTTAGCCATATGAACGGTAGCCTCCGGGATGAGGTGAATGGCGTCGGGCGTCCAGTTGCCAAAAGCATCCACAACAACTTCAAACCCTTTTAGATCTTCGCTGGTAAGATCAAAGAGATCCTTTGTAATGGTCTTGGGCGCAACAGTCTTATTTTCTCCCCTTACGATAGCTGTAACATCCATACCACGACGTACAGCTTCTTCGACAACCAGCTTACCGGCTTTTCCGTTTGCTGCTACAACCGCAATCTTCATAATAGAATCCTCCTTAAATTTGATTCGTTCTAACATGTAATATCTGTAATTACATGTTTATCATAGCAGCGCCGGTCCAACCTGTCAATACATATGTTACATGTTTTTGCAGATTATTTACGCCGAATAAGAGAATCCGATTAATAGAGGGAGGACGGTACAGCATAATGTCTGTACCGTCCTCTGTTTGTATACTCCAGCGGTTATAGCATTTCCACAGCCACAACCCCCGATAATAGCAAAGTCACAGTCTCGCCTGACAAGAATTCATCAAAATAGCCTTCCCACAGCCACGCCAGACCAACTTTCACATTTTTTCTAAAAGAAAACGCGGCACCCGCCTCACCTCTCAGAAAGACGGATGCCGCAGAAATGGCTTAAACACAGGCTTTTCCAGCCCTCTTTCAATTTGTTCTTGTTAGCAGAACCACGGTCTTAACATGCAACGAGACAGTAGAAAAAATAATCATACTGGTTCATGCTGTCTGGGAATTGGTCAAGGTAGGGACATGCTGTTCGGGAATTTGTCAGAAATATGATGCTCCATTACCTTCAATGATATCAGCGACATTGCAAAACACATTGAACTGGAATTTGACTTTCCTATTTTCTTAAAATCTCATGTGGAGCTTCTATTTCATTTGCCAAGGTATGCTCTGTTAATTCTGACATCAATTTCAATTTTTTATTAATCAATGGTCGCATACAATTAGGAACATGTTCCTGATGCGCTCTGTGGATCGCTACACATTCCTTACAGTTTCCGTGATAACGACAGGCTTTCAGGCAAGGACAGTGATCTTTGTCTTTATACTCCTTACGAAATTCCGCTGCAAATTCTTCTTGCAGTCTCAGTCCCTCGACACGGTTTCCCTTATGAAATTCTACCATTGCATCCAGTTCTTT
Source organism: Bilifractor sp. LCP21S3_F8 (assembly GCF_052117805.1). Taxonomy (NCBI): domain Bacteria; kingdom Bacillati; phylum Bacillota; class Clostridia; order Lachnospirales; family Lachnospiraceae; genus Bilifractor; species Bilifractor sp. LCP21S3_F8. Next base: position 76,025 of record NZ_JBQKIK010000012.1, read on the forward strand.
CTGGTTCCCTTCAATCTTCATGTTATTATAGCGCCTCCATTTCAACTATTCCTCATTTTCTGATAAATCCCGATTTTGCGTCATCCCGACAAACGGGAATTTGTTTGTACAATGTTCAAGATATAACTGTTATTATGCCTTGATTAGAGTACAAACTCATATAAGAGGAACTTCCTCGGTACTCCAATATCAACATATGTGATTTCAACCTTATCCACATACTTAAATCCAAACGACATATACATTTTCTGTGGAATATCATTTCCCTCTATGCAATCAAGACGAATTGATTTAAGGTTTCTTTCCCTTGCTGTGTCAATTGCGTGTTGAACTAACTGCTTCGAGTATCCATGACCTCCATATTCCGGAAGGACACGCAAGGCATGAAGAACTACTGTCTCGTTATCATTTGCATCAATAAGCCATTTAACTGCGTGATACGCCTCATCACGATCATGATTCATAATATACGCTGCAACAATTCGACCATCTTCAATACCGATAAACTGATTTCTCTCTTTGATTGCATCTTTGATCATTTCATCTGGAGGGAAACCACCTTTATCTCCCTCCGGCAGAAAATCTTTTCCGCTCAAAACTTTACACATACCGTCATAAAACTGTCGCAATTCTATAAAATTTTTCTCTTCTGCATATCTGATAATCATAGAAATCTATCCCTCCAACTTCTGATTTATATCTTGGTATACGTATCTTGTCTTCTTCCAAGTGGCTTTGAAATCAGTAGCAATTATATCCATTTCTCATCAACACCATTTCGTTACTTAGTATATCATGTTTGGAATTCGTGAAAAACAGAAAAGCCGTCCCGATAATCCGAGACGGCAAAATACTGACAATATTAAATTGTGATGTCTTCATGTGCACCGCTTATCACCGTGATGGTAAGCTTATCGGGAAAGATCTTGATCTCCTTGATAAAGTTTCGAACCAGTTTTTCATCATAAGCGAGCACCTTATCCTTGGACTTCTCGATGGATTCGCGGAGAGCCTTGATGCGTTCCTTATCCCGCTCTTCCACTGCCTGCCCAGCTTCAATCTCTGTCTTTCTACTTCTTAACTGCTGTACTCTTTCAGCAAGTCCTGTGATGTCCCGATGTGCTTTCACTCCGGCGGAGAATATCCTTCTGCAGGTCAGCGATCTCTTGGTTGATATCCTCTAATTCAGTAGCCGGATTTTCTCCGAGCAGATTCATCACTTCATTGCTGATAGCCTCGTACTTCAAAGAGGATTAACACGATGGGAGGCGGTGCAGATGATGATTCTGCATCGCCTTTTTTCTATTCCTGGTCAAATAGCCTTTCCACAGTCACAACCTCCGAAAATAGCAAAGCTACAGTCTCGCCAGTTAAAAATTCATCCAAATAGCCTTCCCACAGTCACGCCAGACCAACTTTCACATTTTTTCTAAAAGAAAATGCGGCACCCGCCTCTCTTCTCAGAAAGACGGATGCCGCAGAAATGGCTTAAACACGGGCTTTTTCTGCCCTCTGTCAATTTGTTCTTGTTAGCAGAGCCACGGTCTCAACATGCCCCGAGACAGTGAGGAACATAATCACGTAGGTTCTTGCTGTCTGGGAATTGGTCAAGGTAGGAACATGCTATTCGGAAATTGGTCGAAAATATGATGTTGCTCCATTACCTTAAATTATATCAGCATCATTGCAAAACACATTGAACTGGAAGTTAGCGATTTCTTTTTCCGGTATTCTCTGTCCCACGGATTTCCTCATGATAGAAATAATCTACGATCACCGGATGCCCCTGCAGGACTCTGCCATAAGGCATTTCATTATCCACAAAGGCACAATCATACTTCTTAGCCATTTCCTCAGCTTTTACTTCAAGTGCTTCAAAGTAGCTGCGGTTATGCTTGTTATAGATCTCGTCGTAAAGTGGTACCAGATCAGGATACTTTCCGGCGATATAATCCATAATTGTCTTTTTGAAACCGCCTCGAAGATTGAGATTTTCGAGCCAGAACAGATCGCACTGATCCTTTACCCGATCAAAGATTGCTTCAAAATCCGTGATACCGGGGAATACCGGGGATACGAAACAGACTGTACGGATACCTGCTTCATATACCTGCTTCATAGCAGAGATACGGCGCTCAATGCTCGAAGCAGAGTCCATATCATTCTTGAAATTTTCATCCAGTGTGTTGATCGACCATGAAACGGTTACACGTCCAAGCTTCTTCAGCAGATCAATATCCCGTACCACAAGATCCGACTTTGTGCAGATCAGAATATCTGCGTCACTGCCGATCAGCTGCTCCAGAAGTTTTCTGGTATTCCCGAATTGCTCCTCCTGTGGATTGTAGCCATCTGTCACAGAACCGATGACCACCCGCTGTCCGGCATATTTCTTCGGATTTTTAATTTCCGGCCAATGCTTCACATCAAGGAAAGTGCCCCATTCCTCCTTGTGCCCGGTAAAGCGCTTCATAAAAGAAGCATAGCAATACTTGCAGGCATGTGTACAGCCCACATAGGGATTGACCGAGTAACCACCTACCGGCAGACTAGACTTGGTCATGATGTTCTTTGTTTCCACCTCACGAATGAGGATTCCATTTATTACTTCTTCCATGATTTCTGTACCTCTAACACTTTATTAAATTCTTCCGGCATTTCCTGAATCATATTTTCATCCCCTATGATAAGGACAAGGTCTTCCTTCATAAACACCGGAATGCCGAGCCTATGTGCCTGGTCCGCCAGAGACCATGCCCATTCCGGCTCCGTATGAATCTTCCCGCTCTGAGCTCCGGTCATGGTGCCCACAACGATCCAATTGATTCCGGAAAGGTCAACTGTGCCGAGATCATCGAATAACGGCTCAAAGGTAACATGGTAATGTTTTGCTCTGACATTTTTCCGAAGGGCGTCGATACGCCACAGTTCTGCTTTCCTCGTCACCGTAACGCCAAACCATGCGTTTTCCAGATCGGTATCAAAATCCAGCAAATCCGGTCGCTTGGTAAGGAACAGGAACTGATGCTGTGGATTTTCACGGATCTTTGCAAATACCTCGTCTCTCCATTCCGGCTTCCATCCGGAGAGATCGCTCATCCCAGTAAGAAGAAAATTCTGCGGACGTTTCTTTTCCATCATCTTGAGCTTACCCGGAAAAAATTCAGGGTCAGCGAAGTCATCAATCATATGCCAGCGTTTCACGTTGTTGCGGGCATAACAATATGTACACCCCACTGTGCAGCCAATGACGATATTCATGTTCTGAATCTGATCTTTGATACAAATACTCATGACTTCTGCCACTCCTCAAGATTCTTTCTGATGCGGTCGAGGTATTCCTCAAACTGGGTAATTTCTTCCTCAGAAAAACCTTTGTAGTAAATACTGCCCATCTCATCAGATACAGAATCGTACTCGCCCTTTAAGGCATGTGCTTTCTCAGTCAGAAACAGGAGTGTTTTTCTTTTGTCCGTTTCAGACTGAACACGGCTTATCAGCCCTTGATTTTCCATTCTTTCCAGCATCGTAGTAAGAGATGTTATCGCTAATCCGCATTTAGTCGAGAGTGACCTGATTGAGATACCATCCTCCTGCCACAGCACATAAAGAATACGTCCCTGGGCTCCATTAAATTCATCAATATTCTTTTCACTAAGGATCTTCTCGAAAATCCGGTCTCCAAGCTGTTTTATTTTGGTGACAAGAAATCCTCCATTCATTTCCATACAAAAGCTCCTATATAGTAGTTTATTAAAAATATACTATATAGGAGCTTTATTGCCAAGAGTTTATATGTCTTAATAGGTAAATTCCGATTTGGCGACTTCCCGGTAAACTGGAATTTGCATATAGCTTCCCGTTTACAGCTTATACTGCATAAAGTTATCATTATGCACAAAGCCATATGCGGTATACAACTTCACACCCATTTCAGAAGCTGTAATCTGAACTGTGCCGCAGCCATATGATTTTGCCTCATTTACAACTCTATCAAGGAGTTCTTTCGCAATACCCCGCCGTCTGTATGCCGGATTCGTAAACATACTTGACAATAACCCTATTCTGCCAGAAGGACATCCAAAATACGGAGGCTTTTCCACAAACGACATACCGCTGGTTCCAATGATTGTATCTCCATCAAATGCTAACCATGAGACAAAAGTTCCGTCTGCCATATGTCTGCTGTAATAATCCATCAGAGCCGGCGCCAAATCGATATCCTCTTTAGCCCCTTCTTCTCTCAACTGCTCTATCCGCATTCGAATATATACTTCCAGATCAGAGGTAGTTAGCTTTTTATAAACGATTCCCATTTGTACCCCCCCCCCCAAAAAAAAATCCCGATTTATATCTTGGGATACGTATCTTGTCTTCTTACAAGCAGCTTTGAAATTAGTAGCAATTATATTCATTTCTCGTTAGCACAATTTCGTTACTTAGTATATCATGTTTGGAATTCGTGAAAAACAGAAAAGCCGTCCCGATAGTCCGAGACGGCAAAATACTGTCAATATTAAATTGTGATGTTTTCATGTGCACCGCCTATCACCGTGATGGTAGGCTTATCGGGAAAGATCTTGATCCCCTTGATAAAGTTTCGGACCAGCAGCTCATCATAAGCGAGCACCTTATCCTTTGACTTCTCGATGGATTCACGGAGGTTATTGATTCGTTCTTTATTCCGTTTCTCTGCTGTCCGCCCAGCTTCGATCTCTGTCTTTCTGCTTCATAGCTCATGCACCCTTTCAGCAAGCTCTGTGACATCCCAATGAGCTTTCACTCCGACAAGAATATCCTTCTGCAGGTCAGCGATCTCTTGGTTGATATCCTCTAATTCAGTAGCCGGATTTTCTCCGAGCATATTCATCACTTCGTTACTGATAGCCTCGTACTTCAAAGAGGATTAACACGATGGGAGGCGGTGCAGATGATGATTCTGCATCGCCTTTTTTCTATTCCTGGTCAAATAGCCTTTCCACAGTCACAACCTCCGAAAATAGCAAAGCTACAGTCTCGCCAGTTAAAAATTCATCCAAATAGCCTTCCCACAGTCACGCCAGACCAACTTTCACATTTTTTCTAAAAATCGCCGCCACCCGTGAAACGGGTGGTTCGGTCCGGGCTATAAGCCCGTGTTGCTAGGCCAGCGTCTCAAGGCGCTGGCTTTCACTTTATGGCTACGGGAAGTTTCTTTG
>NZ_JBQKIK010000013.1:0-80605 GCF_052117805.1 Bilifractor sp. LCP21S3_F8
TGGGCTCCTTTCCGTGAATGGTGGGCTATTCCACCGTGACAGGTGGGCTATCCATCCGTTAGGGATGGGCTAATCGACCGTGGAGACTGGTCTTCTCGGTCGGAATATACAATCACATCGGAAAAGATGAATACAAAGCAGGCAATCAGCCTGTATAAAAACCGGGATGCGTCAGAAAAACTGTTCCGCGCAGATAAGTCCTACCTTGGCAATGGAGCGCTCCGGGTTGCCTCGGAAGAAGCGGCAAATAACAAGATCTTTATCGGATTTATTGCGCTGATCATTCGCTGTAGAATTTATACCGCGTTAAAAGACAAGGCAGGCACCATGGTAAAAAAAACGAATTATTTCACGGTACCTGCAGCTGTCCGGGAACTTGAAAAAATCGAGATGTGCAGGCAGTTGGATAATGTATACAGGATGGATCATGCGGTGACGAAGACACAGAAAGAAATCCTGAGCGCCTTTGGAATTGATGCATCGCATGTGAAATATAAGGCTGCCTGCATCAGCAGTACGCTAAAGGAGGGAACAAAGTAATGGCAAGAACAATTAGCAGAGATGTACTGGAGCAAAAGATCAGTAAGCTTGAAACGGCAATCAGCAAGAACAGGCAACAGTATGATCAATTGACGAAGGAGCTGAAAGAGCTGCTGGACAAGAAGAAAGTGCAGCAGAGCGAAGAACTGATGAAGGCAATCTCTGAAAGCTCACGAAGCTATGAGGACATCCTCCGGTACATCAAGGGTGATCCGTTGAAAGACGAAGAATGAAACAGGTAAAATTCAGAGACTGCAAAGAAGCCCGTTATATGAGTTTTAGTTGCAAAATATCTGGAAGTTCACATTTCGTATAGGCTGTTATATAGTCTCATCGGTTGGGAAAGTTTTATTTATAATTTCCCCTATTTTTTGTAAAATCCCAAGATTCATATATCACCCACAAAATAGTTAAGATTAAAATTGCAAAGAAAGCAATTGAAGGCTCCCAAAAATCAAAGGGAATTATTAGAAATAATACTATACCTAGAGTGGACATTCTCTTTCCAATAATATAACAAACTTTGTGAGGATCTAAATCAGAATAATCTCCTGAAATAAACATAATCACTGTACTTGAGTGCTTTGTTTTTTTTAAAAATATTCCCAATAAAAGCATTATGCAACCATAAATCATATTAAAAATCAATAATTCTATACTGTTATTCATGAATTTCCACCTCGTTTAAAAATAGTGATGATCTGGTCTGTAACCTCTTATTTCAAGCACTCACAGATTTATGATTTAGCGATATAATAATTTCCTCATGCCATTTAAAATTCCTTTGCTCGCCGATTGTAAAATCAACTTGGACACCTGAATAAAAAAGATCCGGGGGTGCGGACATTTTTTTAGACAGCCACCCCCAACTCCTTTCTGTACTGAAGAGGACTGAGTCCTCCGAGTGTTGATTTAATTCTATCTGTGCAATACCAGCGAATATAACTGTCGATCTCATATTTTAACTCAGCAATCGAACAGCCTTCCCAACTGCGGTTATAAAACATCTCATTTTTAGATGTCGGAAGAAGCCCTCACAGGCAGCGTTGTCTGGGGAACAGCCTTTTCTCGACATAGATCTTGTAAATCCCGCATCATCAACTATTTTGATCCATTCCGGCCATCGGTAATGACATCCACGATCACTATTATCCCGAATTCGGGATAACAGTGATAATGGATCAGAGTTCGCCAGCCTCACGGATCTGGAAAAGGTCACCAAAACACTTGCCGAGAAAACTCCTGGGCTATAGAACTCCGGATGAAATCTTCGAAGAGGAAATTGACCGAATCTACCAGGCTATTGCCTAGCGGAGGGTGTCCAACTTGTTAAAAATCATTATGATATGTCGTTAATTAGCTACGTGCGTGAAATCCCAGTGTGAAAATACGTCTACATAGCATGTTTTTGTTCCAACTACATATCTCTCCATGCCACCCAATCCTTCGTTATATCGTTCAATATATTTAATTTCAACTACTTCATATGTATAATACATTGTGTATAATACATTGGACGGTACTTGATTAAATAATGAGATCCTTTTGGAACTGTTACAGAGTATCCGCTACCTAACGAATACGATTTTGATGCACCCAGTGTAACGCCTAAATTAGAGCCTATAGTCCCACCGTTTGTATAATTTCCGGAGACTGAAGCCGTAAAGGAAATATTATAAGAGTTATTGTTAGTGTAATTTAATGATAAGGTAGAACTAGAAGCTGAACTACCACCGCTTGTACCGTTTCTCTATGTACCACTTTTTAGATTACCTTTGGTATATTGATAGCCATATACGGTAATAAAATCAGAAATTCGTTTTTCATTTTCTTCATCATCTCTAACTTCTATTTCAAAATATTCAGCTCCATTATGGGGAAGATTTTATGTGTAATTATTATTGCTGTCAGCTGCAAAGATCGTCGTTGAACATCCTAAAATCAAAATAAAACTCAATATCATGCTAATTGTTTTTTCATTCTGAGTCACCTCGCTTTTTTTTTAAGTAACAATGTATTAAATAAATCATTGCTAAGACGATATTAATGCAAAGAACAACCCCAATATAAACCAGAGGGCTTTCAAAGATATAATCTATATTATTAGTATGATAACCGCTTCCTAAACTAAAGCCAGTTACTGAGTCAATATACTGGACAATTATTGAAAGAAACGGAAGCGTATTTAAACCCAATATGCTAAGAATTATGGTTTTAAAAGCCAAAACCTTCAATGGAGAATCTTTCATTAAAATCACCTCGCACATTATTTGTTTAATGGATGCTAGTTTAAAATGAAATGAGAATATAGGGAAATGCTCAAACTCAAACAATCAATGTGCCATGTCTCACTGGTAGCAATTGTTGTTTAAAAACTGGAACATCCTCACTCAAGCCGCCTTCTTCTGATAATTAATACCTATGAACCATTGGATTCACCTCTCAACATTAAAGATCTTGTATCTTTGATTTATCCAGTTCTTCCTCGTACATCTGTTTCCGGCTTTTCCCTGTACGGTAACCCCACATGTAGATTTTGGCTCCCACATGACGTCCGTCTTTTGTGACGATCACCGGTGTTTCATCCGCCTGCAGTACATGATAGTCGTAGATCTGTCTATGAAGCCAGTCATACATAACCGCCAGACATCGCTCCGCACACTGGATTGTCCAGTTTGCCATGACCTGACGGGAGAGATTGATCCCGTTGCGCTTCAGTTCCTGCTCTTGCTGGTACAGCGGTACGGCATTGACATACTTGGCGTTCATAATACCGCTTCCAGAGAGGGGATGACGATATTGCCGCGGAGGAGATCCCCCGGACGGTTTGCTTTTACAATTGTCTGATTATCGCTTCCTGCATAGACCTTGATGTGATGTTCCTCGACAGCATAGCATTACAGGCCTGAATGATATCAAACCATTGTTGACGGGGAACGTCGGATGTGATCTTGTCCATCAATACCAAGCCTCCTTTGGAGAAGTCGAAAAAACCTTAGATTTATTCGACTCCATTATCGCAAAGGCTAGCTAGGTACAACAGGTACTGGCGGTTTACCGCTTACAAAATAACATTGGAGAGGTTAGGGACAGTTACCCACATGGATGCCAGAAGAGTCTTTTTATTTCTGCTTTTTCAACAAAAAGGAACACCCAAACAACATCGCACCGCCTGCAACAAGCAATAGCAAATCATTGGCAACCCAATTTGCCTTTTGAAAGTTTTCAAAAAAAGGTTTATCATAGCGTATCAAAATCGATAGCGGTTTAATTGGTACACTCGTTTCAACCTCTGAAACCTGTACGGAAGAATTGCTGTAAAAAATAAGAAGAACAACCAATACATCTGACACAAGCCATTTCTTCGTTATATAATTGACAAATAAGCACAGACTACACACAAAAAAAATCTGTACGAGAATTGTAAGCGGAAAAAACAGGCCAGTCTTCAGATCTCTCAGATCCATTCCCACTGAGCCGAGATAAAAAAGAGAATTCAACATTAATGCAGCCGCACCAAACGTCAAAATCGGAAGAAACTCTGCCAAAAAAAGATTTGATACAGTCATCTGATCACGATAAGTCAAATTATCCGTAAAATAAGGATCACAATACTTCTTGTACCGAAGAGTTCCATATACTATCATCGCAAACATAGAATACAGCAAGAAAAATTCTACGTACTTATAGACCAGCGGAATATGTCCTCGCTCCGCGACCTGATCTGATACATATTCACGAAACTCATTTAATGTTCCTTTTCGTATCTTTGCCGCATCATAAAACATCAAATAGACACGACTCATACCCGTTATTTCTGTAATAATCTCATCAATTTTTTCCGGTGTCTTTTCACCTTTATCGGATATCTCCTTCTGTATCCTTTGAATATCTTCTTCCTGTATCCCATCTTTTAACAGTTCCCGGATTGTATTCTTCATTGCCATCTGCCGCTGTTCTTCCTGATCAGTCACGGGCAATTGCATGTCTTCATTGATCATTTCCTGGTTGACAGACTGTTCTTCTCCTTTTGAATAAACCTTGTTATACTCAGCCGCATCATGTAGGGTATAATATTGAACATATTGCCCCATTGTTGCATACGTAGCGCAGCTGATTGCTAAGAACATGAACGCCAAAAAAGCCATCTGCGTTTTTGAAAAACCAACTCGAAGCATACTCTTCTTCTCTCCCATCATGCAAAGCCACTATAGGCAACTCGAATCTCGTTCATTTTTCTCCTAGAATTTAAACACGCATTTTTTCTATTTTCGATTAATCCATCAACGGTAGTGCTCTCTTTTTAAAAGCAACTCTGATACAAACGCCATCAAAAATCCAATTATAAGATAAATGAAACACCCCAAAATACTCAAAGCAGGCGAAAACGCCTTGACTATACCTGTAGAAAAGGTTATGGAAATAGAATATAGCCAATATAACGCCGCAAAACATATGCCACAAACATAATTTCGAAACAGCGCCGCGAAAAATATCTCAATCGAACTAAATAGAATGCAATACATTCCAGAGTACAAGATATTTTTAGGGATATTATTCATGTTTTCCCAACCAAAAAGAGATAGTCCAACATTTAGAGCCAAGACAATCAGAACAGTCGGAGCGCAAATCGCAATTAATATACTCATCGCGCTTCCCGATTTGTATTTTCTTAACAGTAAATGTGTTTCCGTTATCAATCGATGTTCAATAAAAAAGCGAAAAGCAACATCCAGAACTCCCACAAGTCCAATGTAACTTCCCAATACTTCAATAGTTTTTCCATCCGACAAAACATCTTTTTGAAGAAGGACAATCGCAACAAAAAGCAAGATCGAAACCTGATAAACCCCATAGCTGCACAGCAATTTGACTTCTTCAAGCACTCTTCTGATAAACCACATTTTTTGTTCTTGTCCTTATTCTGACAGCCCTATCAATCTTTCTACCCAAAAGAAGTTGGAATCGGGTCAATCAATGCTTACATTTAAATCGATACCGATGATACAGATATGCATCCTCCAGATTTGGAGAAACAGATACCGCGCCTCTGGTGATTTCTTCATTTGACTGATCGCTGATATACCGCTCGATTTCCCAATCTCCGGTATGGCGAACGCTAATCACTTCTCCACGAACACAAGACTCTTCGTTTTGACGCTTCTTCCTTTCAAAGATATGCCCCTGTGTTTTTCCAATCATTGCATCTACGTTTGTATCCGCAAACAAACGTCCTTGTTCCAGTAATAATATCCTGTCACAAACACTTTCGATATCTTCTGTAAGATGCGTGGAAAGAATAACGATGTGATCGCGTCCATAATCCGAAACAACCTTGCGGAGATTTCTACGTTCACCTGGATCCAGACCGACGGTAGGCTCATCTAAGATCAGAATCTGAGGCCTTCTTATGATCGCCTGTGCGAAACCCAGCCGTCTTTTCATTCCACCGGAGATTCCTTTTATTTTTACATTTTTCTGATCTGTTAAATTTAATAGTCCCAGCGTTTCATCTATTTTTGACCGAATCTCCGATTTTTCCGTGTTTCCGTCTAATACCTCGTAATATGTAAGATAACTGCACACAGTTTGCATATCGTAAAAGCGCAATTCCTGCGGCATATATCCCAGCAAATCCCGATAGTTTGTTAAATTTTTCTCAGTAATGCGTTTTCCCTTCCAGTAAATTTCTCCGGTTGATGGCTTTAAAACCGAAGCTAGAATTCTAAGAAGTGTTGTCTTTCCCGCACCATTCGGCCCTAATAAACCAATGACTCCCCGATCCAATTCTGTACATACGTCCTGAAGTGCGACTTTGCTTTTGTATTGTTTTCCGATATTCTCCAATCGAAGCATCCGTCTCTCTCCTACTCTTTATCGTATTATCAAAATAATTTTCAATTCTTGATAAAATTGCCTTCTCTAGATACGACAAAACTCAAACAGCAGTCATTACTTACACTAAAATCAGCGCCTAACAACAAATAATGTTATATTTCAGAATGAAGTCACAGTACATCTTATGCAACATTATTATAAAAAGAAATTATTATAAGCCGTTCGTTTTGGCCCGATCCAATTACAACCATACGTTACAGTATTACTCCGATTTACCCAATGACCGGCAATATAGCAATCATCGTGGCATCCCTGTCCTTCTACTTCGAGAATCTCAATCTCATCCTTCAGTTTACGTATCGTATTCTCTTTCTGTGTTTTCGCAGAGCTTAAATAGCAATATTCATCATCACAGCCTTTGGATATACCGACAAGGACAACGCATATTTCCGGCTTTCCAGATATTTCCATTGGCTCTTGCTGAAGCCGGTGGAGCTGAGCAGGCAGTTTCCCGTCACCGTTACTTCCTTGCCGGGGTCGAGAGGAAATTTCTGAAACTCCTCTTGTGAAAGTATAAATCCGTTGTGATATGCGCCCGTCACAAGATAGCCCAGAAGAGCCTCGGATGACTGAGGCGTCGTCCCTGTGTTTTTCACGTGTAGAGAAATGTTCACGAGACGGCAGTGTATCTCATCGGTAACGATTCCCATATGTTCCGCCCTTACCCTCTTCTCAGAATCCTCCTGAGACATCATGGACGCGTCTTCCACCGTCACTTCAAGATCGTCTATGCAATATGTATCGCCCATGGGGATATTCACTTCCTCTTCCTGTGGCCATTCTGTGTTGACTTTCCAGTATCTCCAGCCGAACACACCGATGAAAACCGCACAGCAGAGCAACACGATCCATTTTTTCCTTTTCCCGCTCCCCTTCACCGATCCGCCACCTCCCATTTTTTCATTAACCAGACCAGTCTTCCCATTATCAGACAGCATCTCGCCTTTCCGGGCTTCGATCAGCGCAAGCATCCTCTACTCATGCCAAACGGATACGGAAACGATTTCAAGTGTCCGAAATGTCTATATCTCATCATGATTCGTTCTGAACCGATAACTCCCTCCGCTCTACAATCTTTCCGTTCTTCATGATCAGCATAATGTCGGATACATTTTCCAGATCCTCCGCCTCATGCCCTGCCAAAATGACCAGCGCTCCTCTTTCTTTTTCCTCCCGGATAATCTGGAACACCATGTTTCTTCCCTCTTCATCCAGCGCATTGCACGGCTCATCCAGAATGAGAAGAGACGGTTTTTCCATGATAGCCGCTGCTATCCCGAGCCGCTGCTTCATTCCCATCGAATACTTCCGGAACTTCTTACCCGCCGCCTCGTAGATCCCCGTCCGTTTCATAGCCTCTTCAATTTCCGGATCTCCGATACGCTTGCGTATTGAAGCAAGCTCACGCAGGTTCTGCCAGCCGGTATCCTGCGGGATCAGACCCGGGTGTTCGATCATCGCGCCCAGATCCGGCGGAAAGGAAATGTCCTTTCCGATTATCTTTCCGTCTACCGAAACCGTTCCCTCCGTCAGAAAAATCAGCCCGCAAATCGCCTTCATCAGCATGGATTTACCCGCGCCGTTCCCGCCCATCAGCGAGCACACCGTTCCCCTTTCCAGTGAAAATGTAATATCCTTCAGGACCTCATCGGGTCCGATCTTTTTTCCCGCATGATTCACTTCTAGATACATGATATCCCCGCTTTCCCATTATAATGTATGCTATCTATTCAGCATCCCGATCTCCAAAACCTGTGGATCGCTCGGTATGAAAAATCCGGCAGTTTTCGGCTCCGGAACCATTGTATGTGTGATTAACGCAATGTGAAGAATCCGGCAGCCTTCGACTCCGAGGCACATTCCATATATCACTAACCCACCCTCAGAAAGGTTCAGATAAGGAATAAAGTCCGGAAATCCATTTTGCGCACACGGACAAATATCAGAAAAACGCTGCCTGCCAGGATCAGACTCATTGTACAGACTCCCGGCAGCAGCTCGTCTGGCTTCATTCTCACAAACTGCAGGTATTCACCCGGAAGAAAAGGCGCATGCCAGAAGACCGAGGCGGCCAGCGCTGCCACAGAACATACAATTCCCATCATCGGTGATACCAGAAGGCAGATTACCGCCTGAAAAAACGCCATCGCCAGCATTGCGAGGACACTCAGCCACAGTGCGGCGCACAGATAAACAGGAGACAAAAGCTCTTCCGGAACACCGCTTATCAATAGAAAAGCCCCTCTGTCTCCAGGCGCCCACGTTCCGCCGAGACAGAACGCAAGAAACACAACAGATCCCCAAATGCAAGCATACCACAACAGTACTCTTGCTGTAATTTTACAGCATATTCGTCCCGCCCATTTCGCCCGGCTTCCTTCTCGAAGGATCCGCTGATACGCAGCGCCGCGCATTTCTTCTACCGCCAGACCGATCATGAGAAAGAAACAGATCATGCAGAGCGCCCACAAGGCAGGGATCCTGAAAGGCTCTGTCGTCTCCTTAGATACTGTGTTGATCACAGGCTGCGTTCCCTGGAAAAGCGCCACCCACAGCGAAACTGCGGAAATCCTGCATGCTTTCCCGTGAAGGAGTCCGTACTCCCGGTAAAGAGCATTCTCTGAAAATGCGACCGCAGCAGCATCACACAGTGTTCCGGCCAGAAACAGAAAAGCCGTGTACAGATTTTCATTATTTGCAAATCCGGAAAAACGTCCGTCACGTCCTCCTCTCATTTGCGCACATCCCCCTTGCAGATTACCGCGTATAAAATCCCATATAAGGCGACACACACTGCCGACAAAAACAGATACTGCCAGAAGGCCGACACCCAGAAGGATCTCTCATACAGAATGTAAAACCAGTGACGCTCCGCGAGATACATCATGTAGCCTATTCCCGCGTTTACTCCTGCCGGGACCCACACAAGCGCCGTATACCGGGTTACACGGAAAAGAATTTCGTAGAAAAGCTCATACAACAGAAGCTTACTCACTCCGTTCCACACGCACAGAAGAGCAACAACCGGCACGATTCCCCCGGATGACAGTGTACTCCGGACCAGACCGGCGTAGACACTTCCGCTCTCCGACCAGTTCATGACCGGAAGATTCCGGAGTGCTCCGCCAATCCCAGCCGCAGCCGTCCATGCCACGGAACAAAATACTGCTCTGCACAGACTTCGTCTCAAAATATGCCCCGCAAGCCGCTTTCTCGAAGAGTACCGGAATACAAAAACATACGTCTGCCTGTTTTTCTCCTCAAGAACCAGAATAATCAGAAACGGTATGAACACACGAAGATCCGCGTATGCCGGCACCGTTGATATCATCAGATAGTCACTCATGCATACGTGCAGTCCGTTCTGCACGTAGAAGAAATCGATATCCCCGGCCAGAAATACCACATTCAGAACACAGACGGCCGCGATCAGAATCAGACTTATCATTCGTCGCATCATAGAAATTCCTTCTTTTTGGCACAGAATCGGTATAGCACTCCGGGAACTGCCCCGAGAAGTACAATCCACAGCAACGTAACGGCCGGATATGCAATCCCCATTCCCGGACGCATCCAGTGCACTGCTGAATAATATAAGGTATCTTGCGAGCTGTCACTTGCTGCGTTTATCAGAAGCTGAATCAAGAATCCCGCGCTCCAGATCACGAAAGCGTTCCGGATGAAGAAACTGAGAAACAGACCGAAGCACGCGTAAAGACCGCCCATCAGAAAATCAATTGCCAGATAGAGCAGCAGATAGAGTTCCGGCCGAATGAAATACACATTGGAAAACAGAATCTGCGCAGACAACGTGTTTGTCCCCATCGCCGCCGAAGGCATAATATTGGGAAGAATCATCAGAGCAAACAGGTAGTTCACCACAAGCGGGATCGCAACCGCTGCGCCTCCTGACAGGAAACAGGCCAGATATTTCGCGTTGAGATACTGACTCTGCGAGGTTCTCTGACAGACCTGCATCTTGTATCCGCTTCTCCGATCCAAGTAAAAAGAAGCACTGAACGGCATGGTGGCAATCACAGGAAGCAGCAGATAATACACGTATCCTTCAGGATTCATAATATCCATCATGATATTGTAAAAGGAAGCATAATACGGTTCCAACAGCGGGTAAAGCAAGAGTCCCAGCTTTGCCATATGATTCTCCCTCGCAAGCGGCACCTGCACAAGCACGATATGAGAAAAAGCAATCGCCAGTCCGGTAAGCACAGCAAGCTTAAAGCCCATTCCACCGAAAGCCCTGCGAAGTTCTTCTTTCTTTATTGAACGCATATCTAGCTCCTTTTTATACCGGGATGCCAATCTCAATATTAAATTGACATCCCAGCATTATTTTAGTTAAATATCTGTATGATCCAATACCACAACAGCACGATAAGTACACTCGCAAATTTATTCATTCATTCTGATCCACTTATTCTATCATTTGTCTTTTTGGGCAGACATAACAGTTCTTTAGGCACCTTTTGCTTTGAGGAAAAGCTAAAAAACAAGGAGCCATTTACGTAAAGCTCGTACCCTTCTCCACATTCCACCAGGTAACTATTGTCTTTTGTAATGATTGTTTCAGTTGTATCGGCCATCTCCTGATGACGAATTGATTCCGGTAAATAATCCGGTTCAATTGTCACTACATATACAGAAAAAGCAAATGCCAGCATTCCCACACTTAACACTGTTCGTCCCAAGCAATGCTTCCTACTCTCCTTCTTTCTCTCTCTCGTGATGTTTTTCACTCTGGCGCCAATCAGACTACCCTTACTAAAAAAAGGAACCGATATAAGATTTCGAACCCCCATCGTCTTACTTTTTGTATACATCAGCTGTTTTTCCGTTTTCACAAGAAGCGAGGCATATTTCAGCCTTTCCATCATGGATTCGTGTCTAATCACCCGATTATCGGCATCTATCTCCATCAAGTAATCGAAATTCTTCTTTAACGATTTTATCAGCGGATTCCACCACTGCGTCACAGAAAATGCAGCCAGCAACATCGTGATCCAGGTATGCCTGCTCATAAAATGTGCTGCCTCGTGCTCCAGAATCAGATTCCATTCCTCCTCGCTGCAGTTCCATTGGGGAGAGATGATAAGCACCGGCATCCGGATCCCGCATATCGCCGGCGTACTTGTTCCCGGCAGAACAGCGATTCGGTACGCCGCTCCAAATTTCCTGTCCATCCAGGAAAACACAGCTTTATTTTTCTCCGAACGAGCCACATAATGATGTTTAAGCACCCTGTAAAACAACAGAATACGCCGCAGAAGAACGATCCCGCTTACAACAGTCCCAATCAGCCATACCAGCAGAAGGACATCCAGAACAGAAGCCATTCCTCCCCAGGTGACAATATTCCTGAACGGAGCGGTTATTTTCCCAAGAAACGTGCTGTATACAGAAACTTCCCAAGGAAAAGTTACAGGAAACACAAATCGAATAAAGAGCAACGCCAGGCAGAGCCGAACGGCGCGATGATTCGCATTCTCTGCATCTCTGGTCACGATCCGAAGGCCCAGAATAAGAACCACGCCGCACAATATTCCCTTCCAGAAATTTCCATAAGAAAATACGGATGAAATAAGCCGCGGCCACCAGTACATCATGCTCACTCCCATATATCATGCCCGGATCCAGTCTCCGATCCATTTTTCGGTATCCAGATTATACTTTCGTTTCCACAATGCACCGTTTTCCACCTTGTATTTCCAGACAATTCTTGAAGCGTGCAGAATAACCTGCCGGCTTTCCGGAATCGCACGCTGTTCCGCAAAAACCGATCGGTTAAAACAGGTGAAAGACAATGCCGTTAATACAATAATCCCACATATGGCAGTGAATTTCAACATTGTTCTTTTAATTTCTCTATTAAGCGGAAAGTATTCTCTCTTTTTTTTATTATGTCGTAAATATTATTATTGATCATCTTTTCTCCTTACCCACTCTGTCTTTTTCCAACAGATGACCGTCTTCCAACTCATATACCTCATCGCACAGTATCCGGATATCCTCCTGATTGTGGCTTGCGAACAGCATCAGCTTTCCCTGGTGTTTCATTGCTTGTGTAATATTTTACATCGTCATTATTTATTTATCTATTGGAGATAATACCAGAAAGCGCATAGACATTTTGTATGAAATGCAGTAAATTATTACTGAATCGATAATTGATCAGGAAACATAATGAGGAACATCGCTATGACTAATGCAAGAGAAAAACAGAAAACCATTCATCTGACCGGGAAAGAACTTGATGTAATGGAAATATTATGGAAAAGTGACCGTCCTTTAACGGCGGCCGACATCCGACAGCTTGGCACGGTCAACCCGAATACCATCGCCGTTTGTCTGCGGACTCTGCTGAAGAAAAATGCAATTAAAGTAGCGGATATCGTCTACAGCAACACGGTTCTCGCCCGCTCCTATGTCCCCGTGTTAGAGCGGGACGCATACTGGGCTGACTGCTATCGTCAATCCGCAGGAGACGGGAATACTATGCAACTTGTGAGACAGTTTGTGTCTGATTCAGAAGACATCCATGAAATCGAGCAGCTTGAGAAACTGATTGAAGCAAAGAAAAAAGAACTGCTGAAAAAGTAATATGTTTGTGCAGCAGTTCGCTAAAGGCTCTTCCGGTTTGACCGTTATAGAGAATTACACGGAAAAGTTTTTAAGGGAAATATTGAAAAAATGAGAAGCTGATTTAATCGCATCAATTCCACCCTGTAGTCAGAATGCAGATCATCTCTTGTATTCTGCAATAATGCATTCTTTAAAGTTTCAAAATCCTTACAGGAAAAAGCCAGCCCTCGAATCAACTGAAGACTGTTTGCATAATTATGTTGTTTTTGGCGCACGTCGGAAATCAGGCTTTCAACGACCGGCAGATAAGTATGGTACATTCTTAGTTCTTTTTGCTCCTGTGTTGTTCGGAAATAGTTGAACAACGTAATTCCATCAACTGCTATAACAAACAGCATTGACATGAAAAGGAAAAGATAGTGGGCTATAAAGTTCTGCGGGTTGATTCGCAGAAACAAAATAACCATTCCCAGAATCATAAATACAACTTACATTCATACAGGCAACATATGATTTTTCATTTCTTACAGATGGTTTATATAATTTGGTGATTGGAATAATTATCTGCCTAAATTCCTGGTTGCCGGACATTTCATCTTCGTGCTTCTACAAATCTTCAATTGCTTCTATGTATTTTGCATTGCCCGGGTATTTCTCAAGATCCGTTCCCGGAAGCCGGCGCGGTAAAGGCGGCAGGAAGAAAAAATGAGCGCAAAAAAGACAGGTCCGGACGCACTGAAACCTCTACATATCATCAACTTGTGATTTGCAAAGTTTTTCAGTTATCCAGATCTGTCTTTTCAAAAATCGGGTTTTGTCGTTTGTTTGTTTTTTAACCACATATTATCATTTAAGTATCCAAACACCTTCTTTCTTGTGCTAAACAGCTTTTTCTGATATCATTTAAGGAAATTATATTGATCTTATATTAAGAAAGAAGGATAGCTAATGGCATCTCCTCAAACAATAAATGGACTCATGCGTCACCTGCGGAATGACTGCAATGTTCAAATCAATGGAAGTAAGCAAAAAAAGCAGCTTGTAAGTTATGGATACTACCATGGGTATAAGGGTTATCGCTTTGTCAGAAAGCAGAACGCCCAAATTCCTTATACCGACTTCAGTGAAGTTGTAGCTGTCATTGAATATGATAACAATATGAAGGCTGCACTATATCCCACACTGATGTTTTTAGAAACTGCACTTAAAAACATTGTTTGTAATACATCAGTAGAAGGCTTGAGACAGGGAACGTTTGACTACGTCTACAAAGAACGAATGTCAGATAATCCATCCAATGCAAAATTGCAGCTCAAACGATTAAAACTCCGGAACTCTGTATATTCTCAGTTATCCAGAAGATACAGCGACGAAGATCGTCGAGAAAATCAAATGGTACGCCATTTTTATAACCGAGGTGAAGATGCACCTCTATGGGCAATTTTTGAGATTTTGTGCCTCAAAGATCTCGCAAGTTTTTTTGAATGCCTCAATACTGCAACTCGTGAGGATATTCTGAATCAGATTGATTTATTTGATGTTTCAATCGATACTAATCGAGAACTGCTCTCTACTGTTCTCTTCACCTTAAAAGCATTACGTAATGCAGTTGCTCACAACAACATTATTTTTGATACCAGATTCAAAGATCGCAACATCAGTAATGTTCTCAAAAGGTGGGTTGAGAAAGAAACCGGAATACAAAATATCACGCTTTACTCATTGGTAGATTACATAATTATCATCTGTTGTTTACTTAAGCGAATTGACTTCAACAACACACGAGCAAAGGATTTATTGCGTCAGTATAAGGAACAGAATGCTCTTCTTAAATCCTCGGTTACACCGGAGATTTATAGCATGATCATCCAGCAGAATGTTGCTTCCAAAATCACCTCACTCGAAGCATATTTGAACTCATAGTCCTATTCTCATACCCCACATTGAGCAAATAAAGCTTGCCTTCAAGTCTGTATTTTGGTATACTGATTTCACGATTGAGGTGTATGTTTTCGGACTGCACTGGGAGAGTCACTCTGTGGCTCTCTTTTTTGTTGCCCAAATTTGAGCATATCTATATATCGCTGATCTCTCAGTACTCTCATCCCTTTCCAGTTTTTTATATCTCCAGTTTCAAGAACATATATGTATTCTGCCTCGTTTACCCTGGCCCGGCACCCGGCCAAAAGAAAAGACAGGTCCGAAAAAGCCTTATTTTAAGCGGCTTTTCGTCCTGTCTGTATTATTGCACCGTCCCCTGTTGCAGAAATCAGAAGTGCCCTCTTTTCGCCTCTTTTCATCAAATTCCTCAGGCTGGTTATAAAGGCGGTTTGCATCGCATTAGGTTTCAGTCGGTACAACTCAAAATCCAGCGCGCCGCTCTCCTGAATTGCGTCCCGGGCGATCTGACGCTGTTTTCTTGAAATCTCAAACGCTGTTCGGTATTCATCGATAAACGAATGGTATTCTCTGGTTTTGTCCGAAGCCCAAAGATCTTGGAATTCTGTGAGAATACGCTCGGAATATTCTCCGAATTCCGTGGATATGATTTTCGTATTCCATTCTTTATTTTTGGTGAGAGCCGTCAGCGTCATATTGGAGCTTCCGACGATGATCCGATATACATCTTTATTCTTGAAAATATATCCCTTCGTATGGAAGCCCTCGTCATCATCCGACATGTACATTCGTATTTCCAGATTTGACAGCTCGTGAAGCTTCTAGATGGCACGGGGTTCGCTGAAATTCAGGTAATTGGTGGTGAGAATTTTGCCCGGAATCCCCCGCTCCTCTAACTCCTTAAATGTCTGAAGAAGAGGAGTTATCCCGCCGAGTGTGATGAAAGCGACACTGATGTAAAATTCTTCACATTGAAGCAGTTCATTCTCCAGTGCCGACAGGACCTTCCTGCCTTCGTGGTAATTATTGGATACGAATTCCGGCTTATAGGCGAGATTTGTATTGACAGAACTGTCAATAAACGCAGAATACATTCCCTTCTCAAGCTGTTTAACGTATTCTGTGAGAATTCGCCGATGGTTCGCTTTCATGATGGGTCTCCATTCTTACAGGTTTGATCCTGCGGGTGTAAACGATCAGCTGTTTTCACATACCGTGACATTGAAATTATCCGCCGACACGTTTAGGATGCATTGACAATCCTCCTGACCATATCAGCCATTTGTTATCTTGCACATCTGACGCAAAAATCAGACAGGTTGACAAATTCCACCATTCCGGTTATATTGTCTTTAGTGATCAGGTTCCGGACACCTACGAGGACTGGAACCGCGGGAGGACCTGCGGGCCCTCCTTTAATTTTGCATTGGAGAACCGCTATGATAAAACCCTATCTCAATTATTCGGATCAAATCAATCTGCTCTCCCAAAGCAAAGGATTGATCATTGCTGATATCCCATATGCAACGCAAAGGTTAACAGACATCGGCTATTTTTCACTGATCGGCGGATATAAAACGCCTTTTATCAATCCAATGACACGGAAATATGAGGCCAGAACAACATTTGAAGACGTGGTTGCTCTTTACCAGTTTGACAAGTCCCTGCGTTCTCTTACTTTTGACTACCTGAATATTATTGAACAAAAAATAGGTCAGCTTATTTCTGATGCTTTCTGCAGCCATTTCGGTGAGCGGCAGGCCGCTTATCTGGACCCGAACAATTACTCACAAAAGGCCTCGAATATCAAAATGGTTTCGGGGCTTATCAATATTCTTGACAGAATCGCAAACCGCAGCACAGACCATAATTACATCGTTCATCAGCGAAACGTACATCAAAACGTACCGCTTTGGGTTCTTCGAAAAGCATTGACCTTTGGTCAGCTATCTAAGATGTATTCTGTTCTTCAGATTCAGCAGCAGCGTGCAATTGCCGGAGTTTATGTACATTTTTCCGAAAAACAATTGGCGGGTGCTTTAAGTTGCCTTACATATTTCAGAAATGTGTGTGCTCATAACGAAAGACTGTATTCATTCCGCCTCTTGCAGCATGATTTTCCCGATACGCGGCTGCACCACAAGCTGAACATACCGAAAAAGGGACAGCATTATACCATGGGCAAAAACGACTACTTTGGTGTAGTGATTATGTTCCGCTATCTTCTCCGGGGTGATGACTTTCGCTCCTATAAAAGGAAATTAAAAGCCATCATTGCGAAATATCTCAAAGCAAGTACTCGTTTGTCCGAATCTGACCTCCTTACATACATGGGATTTCCTTCAAACTGGGACGATATCTCCAGGTACCATCTTTAATAACGCTGTTAAATATGATTAAAATGCGTCAAACTACAATGGTTTCATACTTTTTTTCTCACTTTCTGTATTGTTCGTCATTATGCGTCAATAATAATTTGATGAACAATTATGATTCATTGACGAGTTTCCCGGTCATACGATCGATCGTCATAGCCAGCACATTCACTCTGTCACCAGCTTTCGCGATCTCTTCCTCTACCGCTTCATGAGATGGATAGAATTTTCTGCCGAGCATACGGCAATGTTCGATTGCCTTATCATGATCGGTAACTGTCTCCAGTCTTCCCAGGCAGACCACACTCTTGATATTCAGAGCCCACTCGCCTTCCTTCACAAAGCCTTCATCCATTACGGTGAAACAGACCTTATTATCCTTTGCCAGGAGATCGATTTTCAGACCATCCTTTGCGCCATGGAAGTAGAGCCTGCCATCCGCTTCATCGTAATACTGATTGAGTGGAATTGCGTATGGATAGCCATTCTCTCCGTGGAAGGCCATAATACCGCGTGGAGCCTTCTTTAAGACTTCGATACACTCTTCTCTTGTAATTTCCTGTTTAAAGCGCCGCATCTTTCTAAATTCATCCATGTTTTTCTCCTCTTTCACCGATTAGTCTTTCCTTCGTCTTATCAGATATAAATAAAATAACACAAATTTCAGAAGATGTAATGAAGAAAACGGATGAGTGACAGGAAAGCGGCATTTGTAATGGAGGCAGAACGAATGGAGTTTGCCGGGAAGTCTGGACACTCCTTGGCCCTGGCTGCGGTTGTCTGTCATCTGGGCGCTTCACTATGAGACGCAGGTGGCAGAAGCTGCGTCAGAGGCGGTGGGAATCGGAAGCCTTTCTATTACGCATATCAAAAAAGCCAGCGCACCAGTCCCGTCGGGGAACAGTGCGCTGGCTTTAAAACTCGACAATCCAGCTTTGATAAATGAATCAGCACTGCATTGCGTTTGATCCCAGTCAGAATCCGAATCGTTCAGCATCATACAGATGACAGGCATATATCCGGTTCTGCGCTCTTAAGCGGTTCAGAATTACCGGATCTGTGCTTTCAGTACATTCTCGGCATCTGCAATGGCGTCGTTGATTCTGGTGGCATCCTTACCGCCGGCCTGTGCCATATTCGGGCGGCCGCCGCCGCCTCCACCGAGGATCTTCGCGGCAGAACGGATGATGTTGCCTGCATGTGCACCTTTTCCAACGGCAGTGTCGTCTGCCATGCACATCAGGTTGACCTTTCCGCCGTTGTCTGCCAGAAGAAGGATGACGCTGCCGTCTCCCAGCTTTGTCTTCAGGCTGTCACCGAGATTCCTCAGCTCATCAGGATCTACATCCTTAAGAGCGGAGGCGACAAATTTCACGCCGTTGATGTCCTTTGCGTTTCCGGTGACATCACCCAGGGCATTCTGTGCTTCCTTTGCTTTCAGCGACTCGTTCTCACTGCGGGATGCCTTGAGTTCATCCTGAAGTTTTCGGATATGATCCGCGAGAGTGTCAGGGGTTGCCTTGAGGAGGGAAGCGGCATCCTTTAACTGTGCTTCCAGCTTCTCGTAATATTTCCTTACGTTGTCGCCGGTCAGCGCCTCGATCCTGCGGACGCCGGCAGCTACGCCGCTCTCGGACAGAATCTTGAACTGTCCGATCTGCAGGGTATTGGATACGTGGGTACCTCCGCAGAGCTCCGTTGAAAAGTCGCCCATACGAACGACACGTACCTTATCGCCATATTTCTCACCGAAGAGCGCCATAGCACCACTCTTCTTCGCGTCGTCAAGACTCATGATTTCTGTCTTAACCGGAAGTCCTGCCTGGATCTTCTCATTGACAAGGTCTTCTACCTTCTTCAGCTCTTCCGGGGTCATGGCCTGGAAATGGCTGAAATCGAATCTGGTGCGGTCTGCATCCTGGTAGGAGCCGGCCTGCTCCACATGGGTGCCGAGCACTTCACGGAGCGCCTTCTGGAGAAGGTGTGTCGCGCTGTGGTTGCGGCAGGTCGCCATGCGTTCTTTCTCATCGACCTTCAGTGTGACTGTGTCGCCCAGCTTGAACATGCCCTTTACGACCTTGCCGATGTGGGCAATCTTATTGCCGGCTACGTGTTCGGTCGCGGTTACCTGGAATACGGCAGCTCCCTTTCCGAGCGCGGCAGCCTCATTGTCGTCGCTGCCGAGAACGATGGTTCCAATGTCGCCGACCTGTCCGCCCATCGTTCCGTAGAACGGTGTTTCAGCGGTGATAATCGCGCCGGACTGTCCGTCCGCGAGGGCTTCCACGACGGAGTCACTGTCCTCTTCCTCGCCTGCGAAGGCTGCCATTGCTACGATCCGGCTGTCTGCCTGTGTTTTGTCATAGCCGATAAACTCGGAGTTGATGGCTGGATCCATTTCCTCATAGATGGTCGCCGCTGCGCCCATGTAGGTCGAGGATTTTCCGGATTTCTTGCGGTCCTCGCGCGCGGTTTCTTTCTGTTTTTTCATTGCGGCATTGAAGCCCGCTTCATCAACGGTATAGCCCTTTTCTTCCAGAATTTCCTTTGTATTATCAATGGGGAATCCGTAGGTATCGTAAAGCTTGAAGGCATTCTCACCGGAGAGCTCTTTTCTGCCGGCTGCCTCCAGTTCATCCTCCATGCTCTGAAGGATGTCCATGCCCTGCTCATAGGTTTTCTCGAATTTATCCTCTTCTGCCTGGATGACGTTCAGAATGAAATCTCTCTTTTCCTCCAGCTCCGGATAGCCGTCCTTCGAGCCCTCGATTACATTCTCTGCGAGCTTTGTCAGGAAGGAACCCTTGATGCCAAGCTTTCTTCCGTGACGGACCGCGCGGCGGATGATGCGGCGCAGAACATATCCGCGGCCGTTGTTGGACGGCATGATGCCATCGGAGATCATGAAGGTCATGGCTCTTGCGTGGTCGGTGCAGATGCGGACGGATACGTCGGTATCATGGGTGTCCGGCTGCTCGTAGGCGATGCCTCCCGCAAGGGTGCATACGAGGTCACGAAGTGATTTTACAGTATCGACATCGAACAGGGAGCCGACGCCCTGAACGGCAACCGCGAGACGCTCAAGTCCCATTCCGGTATCGATGTTCTTCTGTACGAGGTCGGTGTAATTGCCGTGTCCGTCGTTGTTGAACTGAGAGAAAACGACGTTCCATACTTCCATGAAGCGGTCGCCCTCTCCGCCCATGACATCCTCCGGTCCGTTTCCGAATTCGGGACCTCTGTCATAGTAAATCTCTGTACAGGGACCGCAGGGGCCGGAGCCGTGCTCCCAGAAGTTATCCTCCTTGCCGAATTTGTAGATGCGCTCTGCAGGGATGTGCATGTCATTGAGCCAGATATTGTAGGACTCATCGTCTTTTTCATATACGGAGGGATACAGTCTGTCCGCGTCGAGACCGACAACCTCGGTCAGGAATTCCCACGCCCACGGAATCGCCTCTTTCTTGAAGTAGTCTCCGAAGGAAAAGTTTCCAAGCATCTCGAAGTACGTGCCGTGACGGGCGGTTTTCCCGACGTTTTCCAGATCACCGGTACGGATGCATTTCTGACAGGTGGTAACTCTTCTTCTCGGCGGAATCTCCTGCCCGGTGAACCAGGGCTTCATCGGAGCCATGCCGGAGTTGATGATCAGAAGGGAATTGTCATTGTGCGGAACGAGTGAAAAACTGTTCAGCCTCAGACAGCCCTTTGATTCAAAAAATGAAAGGAACATCTCACGGAGTTCGTTGACTCCGTATTTTTTCTTTGGTGCCATAACTGCTTCCTCCTGCTTTCGTGAACTCTGCAGTTGTCCACGAACTGTTTATTGTGAAAAATCCGTACGAAACTGCCCGTCGGCAGCACGTACGGAATTAATCTTACCACTATATGAACTCCATCGCAATCCCAAGCTTCTGCACAAGAAGTGCAGGGGCCAAATGGGAAAGTGCGGACTCTTCGAAAACACAGACAGGCATGTCACGCCGCACGCGAAAGAGCCTGGAAGTGATTCCCGCATTGTCGTTTATTCGACGACGACTTTCTTGATATTCTTCTTGCCCTTCTTGATCAGGAGACCTTCTGCGGGGATATCCGTCTTCTTCACTTCGTATTTAAAGTCGTCGATCTTGCTCTCGCCGACGGTAATGCTGTGATCCTTGGTGATGGCGCGGCGGGCGTCGGAGCGGGAACCGCACTGTTCGGTTTTTACAAGAAGACTGATGATATCAATGGCATCGTTTTCGTTAAAGTCATCCTGAGTGAGGACAACGGAGGGAACGGTGTCGAGACTTCCGGCACCCTTGAAGACCGCCTCGGCTCCTGCCTGCGCCTTCTTCGCCTCGTCCTCTCCGTGTACCAGAGAGGTAAGCTCATATGCCAGGATGGATTTTGCCTCGTTCAGCTTGCTGCCCTCCCATTTATCCATCTCATCGATCTGTTCCAGCGGAAGGAAGGTCATCATGCGGAGAAATTTCAGTACGTCAGAGTCGTCAACATTTCTCCAGTACTGGTAGAAATCATAAGGCTTGTATTTGTCCGGATCGAGCCATACAGCGCCGCCCGCGGTCTTGCCCATCTTTGTTCCGTCATGCTTCAGAAGCAGAGAGATGGTCATGGCATAGGCGTCCTTGTTCAGCTTCTTGCGGATAAGGTTGATGCCGCCGAGCATGTTGGACCACTGATCATCGCCGCCGAACTGCATCTGGCAGCCGTAATCCTGGTACAGTCTGTAGAAGTCGTAGCTCTGCATCAGCATATAGGAAAATTCAAGGAAGGAAAGTCCGGTCTGCATGCGGTTGACATAGCAGCGCGCGCGGAGCATTTCGTTTACATTGAACTGAGATCCGATGTCACGCATGAAATCCAGGAAGTTCAGATCACGGAGCCAGTCCGCATTGTTGACGATCTGTGCCTTTCCGTCGCCAAATTCGATGAAGCGGGACATCTGCTTCTTGAAGCATTCTACGTTGTGATCAATCATATCAACGGTCATCATCTTCCGCATGTCGGTGCGGCCGGAGGGGTCGCCGATCATCGCGGTGCCTCCGCCGACAAGGGCGATCGGCTTGTTGCCCGCCGCCTGAAGTCTCTTCATCAGCAGCAGGGCCATAAAGTGGCCGACATGCAGGGAATCAGCGGTCGGATCAAAGCCGATATAGAAGGTGGCTTTTCCCTGATTGATGAGATCGGCGATTTCCTTTTCGTCTGTGAGCTGCGCGAGCAGTCCGCGCGCCTGAAGTTCTTCGTAAAGTGTCATTTGAGGTGCTCCTTTTCTGTTTGTTTTTCTGCCGGGGTTCTCCTTGCTGTGACCGGATGGTCCGTCCGTTCGATGGGCATAAAAAAACTCCCGTCCCGAACCGTAATTTATTCAGGACGAAAGCTTAAAATTCTTCCGTGGTACCACCTAATTTCACGGGTATCTCACGATATCCGCCTCCTGGAGTATCTGTGCGCCGTTATCAGCCGTTATCATGAGATGAAACAGCTGAACATGGAATGCATGGACATGAAAAGCAAATACTCCGGCGTTTATAACGTGCGCCACTACGCTGCAGCCTACTGTAAATGTTTCGGTGCAGAGCTCGGGGATGTATTCGTGAAAAAACTCTTCCTGCGCCTCTCACCTGCCGGCAGCTCTCTGAAGGCTTCTGTTCTTTCCTACTTCTTCCCGTCATTGCCTGTTGTTATGAAATTGATCATGCTTTGGAGTATATAGAGTTCGCGGGACAAAGTCAAGACATTTGGTTATTCAGGTCAGCCCAGGAAACCTCTGCCTAATTTTATTGCCAAATCGATGCCGGTTTACTAAGTATTTTTAGCCTGCATCAAAATAAACAAACTGAAATTATCACAAAATTCACAAATTATTCCTTGGTGCAGGCAATCTCCAGCAATTCTTCTGCCGCTTCTGCGTTAACAATTCTCATAAGATTGTCATCAACGTCCTCTTTCCCCAAAAAATTCATGCTGCCATACCAGACAATCTCCTTATCAATGATTGTAAAATGTTCATTGATATTCTCCATGAGCCGAAGATCAAAGCCAGACCTCCTAAGCTCATCGGTAAGTGCAGCTCGCGCATCGCTGTTTTCAAACTTGTCAAAATCCATTTTCCATGTTAGAACCGTTATACGCACACCGTTTTGCTGCTTCTCTTTGAGCAGTTTGATCACAGAGTCAATCTTTCTGGCACGCAGTCCTGGGCTGCAGATTACAATCTCTTTTCTTGCCCCCAGGAGATCCTGACGATACGGTTCCAGATAATTGTCAATATCAAATATAAAACCAGGTTCATTTATCTGTTCGGGCTGCTCGGACTGATAAATCTGATAGCCGATCTGTTTGTATGCCTTCAGTCTTTTACCGTACATTCTGTCGAAAACCGGAATATGTACATCGATATAGTCATAAACGATAACATTCCTCTTTCCTTCATAATCCCGATTTAGTCTTCCGGCATATTGTTCCACTACCGACTTTCCCGCAATCGGTGTTGCCATGATCAATGTATCCAGCCTCGGGTAATCAAATCCTTCGCCAATCAATTTCCCGGTTGCAACCAGAAGAATTGATTCTGTCTTCGGAATTGCTTTCATTTCTGAAAACACTTCTCTTTTCACTCTGACTGACTGCTCTCCTAAAAGAAGGAAAGTATGAGCCGCATAGCCATTCAATCGTTCATATAATTTTTTTGCATGTTCTTTGTACCTGGTAAGAATGACTGGACATCGTCCCTCATCTAGACATCGCCTGGTATCTTCTATTATTTGTTCATTTCTTGATTTATCCTCGCGAATCAGTTCGTATGCTTCGTTGATCTCAATTTTTTTATCACGTGGACAGATACATCTGGTGAATCTTGGGTACACAAGGTGTGCTATTCCCTGTTGTTTTGCTCGCTCTTTGGACGAAAACCGGAACCTTATTGGGCCAATCAGCATATAATTGATTTTCTCAAGCCCATCTTCACGAATGGGTGTCGCCGTAACGCCATAAACATATTTTGCCTTCATTTCCCGCAGGATTTTCTGTATGGTTTCAGACGCCGCATGATGACACTCATCCAGAATTACCATACCATAATCCTGCATTCTGGAATGAAAATCATTTTTTCCAAAGACAGAGCCAACCATAGCAATATCAATAATGCCTGTCGTCGTGTCCCTCGAGCCTTGAAGCACACCGATCAAAGATTTCCTTTTCCGGATTCTTCCGGTTTTTGTCCGATACTCAGGAAGTTCTTCTTCAATAGTTAAAAATTGATTTACTGCTGTTACCCACTGATCAATCAGTGCAGAAGATTCTAGTAAGATCAGAGTATTCCTCTTTCGGGAGGCAATCAAATCACAACATACAACCGTTTTTCCAAATGCTGTTGCTGCACTCAGAATTCCCTGATCATAGGCAAGCATCTTATTGACAGCATCCTGTTGGTTCTGACGCAAACTTCCGCTGAACGATGCACGAATTGGTCTTCCCTGTTGACGCCTATCCTCCAAGCTGTATGAAATTTCAGCCGCATGGAGATGTTCTGTGAGTGTCTCCAATAATCCTCTGGGAATTGCGATATATCCATCAATATCTTCTCCCAGATAAACATATCTGGAATGAGAAAAATTTGACAGATTCATGGCCTGATTTTTATAAAATACCGGATTACTGAAAGCTGCCAGTCGGCGGATCTGATTTTGAATTCTTGGTTGTAGATTCAGCGTGTCAATATAGATCAGGTTGCTTTCGACAAGATGAACCGCTCCATGAACATCAGAAATATGAAAAGTCATAGTGTGATTCCACGGCTTTTCTCTTGATTGCTGTGCACTGTTGCCATCTGTGTTTGCTGCATCTGCGAAGGGATCCTCTGAGCGCCACTTTCGTATATAGTCCTTCACCTCTTCCTCTTGTAACTTCGGTTTTGATCGAAGAACAGCCCATTGATCGGGATATGCATTCCAACTTTCATCAATAAATGCACTGTTACCATTCTTAAGTGCTTCCGGCTGCAGCGGAAGCGCAATCAGATTTCCCAGACCGCCTTCTTTCAGGTGATTCTGTCCTGGAACCATTCGATCATAATATTGAAAGGATTTCAGGTTAACTGACTCTGCACCCTTTTGAAGCAATGCTTCCCCAAAATCGCGGGCTAATCCCGCAGGGATCGGTTTATCAAAAAAGATCCAGATATGTGCACCTCTGCCCGATCTTGAACGTTCTACCAAAGGATCTATCCGATTGGCCCTACAAATCTTGCGTACTGTATCCACCTCCTGTTTCCAGACATCATCCTGATTTGCAAAATCCTGTTGTATTGCTTCCGAAGAATGATTATCAAAATCGAAAACAAGCAGGCGGCAGGTATCATTTTCAAGAATTGGATAAATTCCAACCACAATCTTTCCGGTCAAATGCTGTTCAAGGATGTTAAGATCGACTTTTTTCCATGCCTGCTTTGGACAATCCAGGCAGACCGGTCCACTCTTCTGATTGGTTCTGTATTGTGGATTTCGTAAGCATCCTTGCCTCCAGAAATTCCAACATTGAGGATAATATCCTACTTTTCCGGTTTTGCTAACAATACGCTGACTGTAGACATCCATTCTGCCCCAGAACTTGGAGAAAAACTGGTTGGCAGTCTTTTTGTCTACAGAATATGGAAGAATACGTTTTCCCTGTTCCGGATCATAGGCTTCCCTGCTTTCTGATACGTCATCATGTATGCCATGATCCTGCAATAACCGACGAAGTCTCAGATTTTCTTTTTTTAGATCTGTTATTTCTTCCAGCAGAGCCTTCATGCGTTGATCAGTTGTTTTATCCGAACCTTCTGGCATAGAACTCACCACCTATAAATCCGAAGTTTTCTGTAAATAAAAGAATTTTTACTGCGCTTCAATTTCCTCTCACAACTCAACTTGTCTTGATATGGCTATGTGAGTTTCTTCATCTCATTTTCTACATCTGCTTTATATATATTGCCCGGTAATGCTTTCACCTGTCTGTTTGATTTCATCCGGTGTCCCGAAGGCAACGATCCTGCCGCCTTCCTTTCCGCCGCCAGGCCCCATGTCGATGATGTAATCGGCATTCTTAATGACATCAAGGTCATGCTCTATGACAATGACCGTTGCTCCATGGCCGATCAACGTCTGAAAAACATGCAGCAGTGTCCTCACATCCTGTGGATGCAGGCCGATTGTCGGTTCATCAAAAACAAACACAGAGTCACTCTGGCCCTTTCCCATCTCGCTGGCCAGCTTTAAACGCTGCGCTTCGCCGCCGGAAAGTCCCGGTGTTTCCTCTCCGAGGGTCAGGTAGCCGAGCCCTAAGTCGTGCAGTACCTGCAGGCGCTGCTGCAGGAGTTTAAGCCCGCCAAGCGCATGCAGCACCTGGTCCACACTCATATTCATGAGTTCCGGCAGACTGTATTCGTTACCGTCCTTTGCCTTCCTGCGAATATCAAAAGCTTCTCTGCTGTACCGGGAGCCCCGGCAGTCCGGGCAGGGAATCTTCACGTCAGGCAGGAACTGAACATCCAGCGAGATCTCCCCCGTTCCGTCACAGGTCGGACAGCGGAGCTTCCCCGTATTATAAGAAAAGTCTCCTGCCTTAAAGGAGCGTTCCTTTGCGTCCTTTGTTTTCGCGTAAACTTTTCGGAGCCCATCATGGACATTCGCGTACGTCGCCACAGTTGAGCGCACATTAATGCCGATCGGTGTCGCGTCGATTAGCTTGACCTGTGTGATGCCCTCTGCCTCGATGTTTTTTATATGTACCGGCAGTTTCTGCCCGCTGATTTTTGCCCTGAGTGCCGGAATCAGGCTTTCAAGCACCATGGTCGTCTTTCCGGACCCGGAGACGCCCGTCACCACGGTGAGCCGTCCCATCGGGATCCGCACATCCAGTGGATGTACGGTGTGAATCATTTCTGTTTCCAGATGAATGATGCCTTTCTCAAACATGGCGGCCGGCTTTGTAACCGGGCGGATTCTTGCTTCATATTGATCGGAGAGGTACGGCCCGATAACGGATTCGGGATTTTCCGAGACATCCTCGATGCGCCCCTCTGCAATAACCGTTCCTCCGTCCGCGCCGGCTCCTCTGCCCATCTCAATCATCCAGTCAGCGTGTTTTAGAACCTGTGTGTCATGATCGACAAGGACAACCGAATTTCCGTCCGAGCGCAAATCGTCCATTACGCCGGTAAGACCCTTGAGATTATATGGATGCAATCCGATTGACGGCTCATCGAGAACATAGAGCACACCTGTCGTGCGGTTGCGGACTGCCCTCGCGAGCTGCACGCGCTGTCTTTCACCGGTGGAAAGCGTCGACGCCGCTCTGTCAAGAGAAAGATAGCCAAGCCCCAGATCCATCAGCCGCTTTGAGACGTCCAGGAAGGATTCACAGATATTTTCTGCCATGGGACGCATCTCTTCCGGCAAAGAAGCCGGAACGCCCTTCACCCAGGGAATCAGTTCTGAGAGCGTCATGGCTGTGGCTTCATCCAGCCCTATCCCCCGAAGCCTGGGCGCGCGGGCGGCTTCTGAAAGTCTGGTTCCGTGGCAATCCGGGCAGACATCCTCTTCCAGATATTTTTCGAGCCGCTTCATTCCCTTCTCGTCCTTGACCTTGGCAAGGGAATTCTTCACGGAATTGACCGCACTGTAATAATTAAAATCCATCTCCGCCTGCTCCAGCGTGTTCGGATTGACATAGTGGATGTGGTGTTTTTTCAGCTCGCCGTGATAGACAATCTCCTTCTCCTCCGGTGTCAGATCGCGGAACGGAACATCTGTCCGGACACCCATCGTGCGCACGATATCCTTCATCAGCGACCACATGAGCGTTCCCCAGACAACGACCGCACCTTCGTCAATGGTCTTGGAATCATCCGGCACCAGGGCTGCCTCATTCACCGTCTGGACGACTCCTGTTCCGCTACAGGTCTTGCAGGCGCCGGTGCTGTTGAAGGCAAGCTCTTCTGCTCCGGGACCATAGAATTTCGCGCCGCAGACCGGGCAGGTGATTTCCTGCATGGCCGCAACGGAAAGAGATGGCGGACAGTAATGTCCGTTTGGACAGCGGTGGCTCGCAAGCCGCGAAAACATCAGCCGCAGACTATTGAGCAGCTCCGAAAGTGTTCCGAATGTACTGCGGATACCGGGAACTCCGGGCCGCTGGCGCAGAGCAAGCGCCGCCGGCACGTAGCGGACATCATCCACATCCGCCCTTTCCGCTTGCGTCATCCTCCGGCGCGTATAGGTAGAGAGAGATTCCAAATACCTGCGGGATCCCTCGGCATACAGCGCACCAAGTGCAAGCGAGGATTTTCCCGATCCGGAGACCCCGGCAATCGCCACGATCTCATTAAGCGGGACATCTACATTGATATTCTTGAGATTATGAACCTTCGCGCCGCGTATTTCGATGTACTTTGGCAGCATCTTCCTCTGTTTGATTTCACTGGACATAACAATGACCTCTTTGCCTTTCTGGTCCCCTATTTTTATTTACGCGAACAGTGAGCCGCAGCCGAATGCGAAGTATTCGTGTGCGGCGAGCGTCGCGATAGCGAGATAAAACTCGCGCAGCGTGTTTTATCTCGTTCCTGATAGCTGTGTTGCTCTTTGTATCCATTATCATACTGTATTTCAATTTTATATCAAGTAAGCAGATTTTTCTAACATGGTATCTTTTGTGATACTATCTCAAAAGCCTCCGGCAATGTCAGAGATTTTTGGCCGTTACTCAACGGGAAAAGAGTACAAAAAAGCGCTGTCTGATTCAATTGCTAAAATCAGATAGCGCTTATTATATAGAGTAATTCAGATAAGAGATTTTGTTGGAAAATCGCTGCCGGTTATTAGCATTCGCCTGCAGCAAGCATATTTTCGCCTGCGACCAGCATATTTTTGCCTGCTGCCTGCCTATTTTACCTACAGCCAGTATAAAATAAGGCTTTAGGGCAGGGACATTATTCCGGCTCTGCGATCTGAGGTATCAGTCTTCAACCTTGCGGACGAGGAGATCGTAGGTTCCGTCTTCGTTATCGATGAGCTTCAGAATCTTGTGGCCTTCTTCTTTAATGCTTCTCGGCACGTTCTGCACCGGCTCTCCGTCATTCATATGAACAGAGAGAACCTGACCGTCGTCCAGCTCCTCGAGGGCAACTTTTGCTTTTACAAAAGTAACCGGACAGACTACATCTGTGATGTCTACAGTTTCGTCAACCTGAATTCCGTCGATTTCCTTTGCCATTTGTCTTTCCTCCTGCGGATAAAATATGGATCCTGTGTATCTGTTTTGGATTGTCCGGAATTATTTCTGAAGATCGGTTCTGAGCTTCCAGTCGGAGAGCTCAAGAGGCTCGGATGCTTCTTTTTTTGCGGATTCTTCGCTCTTGGCGAAGGTCTCCCGGATCAACTCGTCGAATCTGTCCTGACCGTATCTGTCGATAGCAAACTGAAGTCGGTCTCCCGGCTGCGCGTTATCGTGGAAGAAGCGGATGACGGTGTCGCAGATCTGGATCAGCTTGTCGTGGCTCTCAAAGAACGGTACAAGCTGTCTTCCCTTGTGAAAATGGTTGCCGAACATACCGCCGAAGGACATGATATATCCGGGATGCTCTTCATAGGCATCTGCAGGGCATGCCTTCGCACATCTTCCACAGTTTGTGCATTTGTCACGGTCGATGGTGATTTTACCGTCGGCAAGTGTTATTGCGTTTTCGTGGCAGGCCTTGACGCATACGCCGCAGGCGATGCAGTTGTCCTCGATCCATTCGACGCGCTCGGCTCCCTTGATGCCGATATCATTTTCTTCTGTTTTCAGGCAGTTATTCTGACATCCGGTCACACCGAACTTGAATTTTCCCGGAAGCTCCTTCGCAAAATATCTCTCGTCGATTTCCTGGGCCAGGGCGTAGGTATCTATGCAGGCAGAGGGACAGGTTGCGCTGCCCTGGCATGCAGTGGTGGTACGTACACGCGGGCCGCAGACAGACGGCTGTACGCCGTATTTTGCGAGCTCCGCCTTGATCGCCTCAATATCCTCGAGCTTCATCCACGGGATTTCCAGAGACTGACGGGCTGTGAGATGGACGTATCCGTGGCCGTATTTTTTGGCGACGAGTGAAACGCCTGCCATCTGTTCATCTGTCAGATGTCCGCCGGTCACGTGAATACGGAGGGCAAAATAGTTTTTCTGTTTCTGCCTCATCCATCCGCCTTTTTTTAATGTTGCGTAATCTGTAGCCATATTTGACTTGTACCTCCTCGTATTTTCCGAAGTGCCGGAAGCTGTTATTTACACGAACTGTGACCGCCTGACGCATGTGAGATAAAATATGCGGCCGCGGGTTTCCTGTTTTTCCGGTAATCATCCGG
The DNA here is from genome assembly GCF_052117805.1 of Bilifractor sp. LCP21S3_F8. Lineage (NCBI taxonomy): Bacteria > Bacillati > Bacillota > Clostridia > Lachnospirales > Lachnospiraceae > Bilifractor > Bilifractor sp. LCP21S3_F8. Next base: position 30,695 of record NZ_JBQKIK010000013.1, read on the forward strand.
AAATGATTTCAAGAGCCTCTGGAGTGGATACGCCGTTTTCCACATGAAAGCTGTGCAGCACCGGATGTTCATTGTCCATCAGCGACAGGATCAGGTAGCTTGCTGTATGGTCGAAGGATGCCAGACGGATATCCTCTGCCGATGAGCGGGACGGCGTTTCCGGGTGGGAGTGCCAGTTGCCGAGGGGCTTCAGATGATGCTTCCGCATATCGACGACTGCCTTCAGATGTTCTCCCGGGTCCAGAGAAAAATGAACATTTGTGTGATCCCGGTTTTCCAGAAGGTATACCTTGCGGATCTCGCGAATCTCAACCTTTGCGTCGGGGTCGGTGTCATCGATATGATCAATCCCGGCAATGAGTCCGCAGGCCTCTTCGGGCCATACGGAGCGCGCGTGGGAAAGCATCTTCTCGTAATCGCTTTTTCTGATTGTAACCTTCAAACTGCAAACCTCCTGCATGTCAAGCCATAATTTCCCGGGATAGGATTATCCGTGCCGGATATTTACCAGAAAACTCAGACATTCCGCGCGGCGGTCAGTTCTGTCCCGGTTTCCACTCGCACTGTGCCTGCTCGTAATCGATGAGCTTTGTGATGGTCGGGTGATCGGAGCATACCGCGCATCCATCTCCGCGGGGCGGGAGCTTGATTGTGTGGAATTCGCCTTTCAGACCGTCAAAGGTCAGAAGTCTGCCGACCAGCAGGTCTCCGACACCTGTGATATATTTTACTGCTTCGAGTGCCTGCAGGGAACCTATGATTCCACCCATGGCACCGATGACTCCGGCCTGCTTGCAGGTCGGAACGGCGTACTTCGGAGGCATCTCCTTAAATACACAGCGGTAGCAGGGGCCCTGGTGAGGAACGACTGTCATGAGCTGCCCCTTGAAGCGGATAATTCCTGCGTGAGAAAAGGGCTTATCCGCCATGACGCAGGCATCGTTGATCAGGAATTTTGCGGGAAAATTGTCGGTTCCGTCGATGACAAAATCGTAGTCGCGGATGATGTCCATGATGTTTTTGCTGGTGATGAAGTCATGGTAGGTCTGAACCTCGACGTCCGGGTTGATTGCATTCATGGTTTCCTTTGCGGATTCCACCTTCGGCTTTCCGATGTCATTTGTGGTATGAATGACCTGTCTCTGAAGGTTGGAGAGATCAACATTATCGGCGTCGGCGATGCCGATTTTTCCGACACCGGCAGCAGCGAGATACATGGCTGCCGGTGCTCCGAGTCCGCCTGCACCGATGATCAGAACGCTTCCGTTCAGAAGCTTTTTCTGGCCCTTTACACCGATTTCTTTTAAGATGATATGTCTGGAATAACGCTCCAGCTGCTCATTTGTGAATGGCATTTTCCTTATCCTCCTGTCTTACATGCATCCGCCGCCCATGAAATAGAGGAATTCAACGACATCGCCCTCCTTCAGGTGTGTGGTGTCGAAGTCTGATTTCTGGGCAAACTCTTCGTTTACGGAGACACTTACGTATTCCGGTGTCTCCACGTTCTCCTGGCTGATCAGTTCTGAGATGGTAATGCCGTTCTTTACTTCCTTGGTTTCTCCGGATACTGTGATTTTCATTTTTCTGTACTCCTTATCCTCTTTATTTTTTATCCTTTTTGATCGTGTAGATACCTTGAGTAAACGGTAATCTCTTTTGATGGTGTAAATGTCTTGAGTAAACGTTTTCCCTGTTGAGCATAGTGTAAAAGTCCTGAGTAAACGGTAAGCCATTTGATATTGTAAACACCTTGTACAAACTTTGACTCCCTCGTGTGCTTCAGGATGTGTCGGACATCAGGAATTGCGGATTGCTTCGGTGAAATCGTCGATCAGGTCGTCAATGTTCTCGATTCCCACACTGACGCGAATGGTGTCATCGAAGACTCCGGCGGATTCCTTCTGCTCTTTTATACTTCTGATGTAGAGCGTCGAATCGGGATGGATGGCCAGTGTGCGGATATCTCCGATATTACTGGCGATCACCGCGTATTTCAGGCTGTTGAGAATTCGGAAAGCCCGTTCTCTGCTTCCTGTCCGGAAGGTGAGAATGCCGCCGCCGAAGCCCTTGAGCTGTGTGCGGCAAAGGTCTCTGTCAGGGCTGCTCTCAAGCAGCGGATAGTTGACCTTGATTCCATCGATGCCGTTCAGAGCTTCCGCCAGCCTGCTGGCGTTGCTGCAGATTCTCTCCATACGAAGCCCCAGAGTCTCGAGTCCGGCGATGTTCAAAAAGGCATTCGCCGGAGACAGGCAGCTTCCCATATTTTCCCAGATATCTGTGCGCAGGCGGATGGTATAAGCCAGATTTCCAAATTTCCGGTAGCCGTCAAGTGCCCGGAAACGGTCGAAATCCCATTTGAATTTTGCGGAATCTATGATGACACCGCTGATGGCATTCCCGTATCCGTTGATGTATTTGGAGGATGAGTGAATCACGATGTCTGCTCCAAGAGAGATCGGATTCACCAGGTAGGGAGTCGCAGTCGTCGAATCCGTCATCAGGGGGATTCCGTGTGCATGCGCAAAATCAGCAACCTTACGGATATCAAGCACCCGAAGTCCAGGGTTCCCGATTACCTCACTGTAGATCAGCTTTGTGTGATTGTTGATCAGTGGTTCGATTTCTTCCGGGGTGACGTGACTGACAAAATGTGTGGTGATTCCGAACTTTGTAAGGTCCTCAAAGAGGTCGATGGAGCCTCCGTAAAGGCCGCTTCCCGCGATAATCTCATCTCCCGCGCAGAGCATATTCAGCAGAGCAAGGGTAATCGCGGACATGCCGGATGAGCAGGCAATGCATGCATTGCCACCCTCGAGCTCATTGATTCTCTGCTCAAAGGCAGCAACTGTCGGATTGCCTACTCTGCTGTATGCAAAACCGGCGGCTTTGTGCTGAAATACCTTTGCCTGCTTTTCTGCTGTGTCGAACCGGAAAGCGGTTACCTGAGAGATCGGAGGAAGGATTGCGCTGTCAGGATACTTGCGGACAGCTTTTCCATGAAGAAGCCTGGTGTTAAATTCCATTAGTGATCCTCGTCCTTTTATTATACTACAATTCCTATTTATATAGTATGAAATATGTTGAGTAAATTCTACACTTGTTCCGGAATAATGTCAACGGCTGATTGGCATTTTCCGCTGATGAGCCGTTGATTGGCATTTTTCGTCAGGATTTTCGGGGGGATTATGCAGAAAGGGAAAAAATAAGATTGGAAGACGTGCAGTGGGGTTTTTGAGAGGAGAGGGTAACCGATCCGCGGGACGGTCGGACCGGGTTAACTGATTTACGCGAACAGTGAGCCGCAGCCGAATGCGAAGTATTCGTGTGCGGCGAGCGTCGCGATAACGAGATAAAACTCGCGCAGCGTGTTTTATCTCGTTCCGGGATCGACGGACAGATCATCGCCGTCTGCCGCTCCTGTTGCCAGTCTGTCACAGCGCTCGTTCAGTTCGTTGCCGTCATGGCCTCTGACCCAGACGAAGGTTACATTGTGCGGCTTTTTGGCTTCGAGCAGCTGCTTCCAGAGATCGATGTTCTTGACCGGTTCGTTCTTCCCTCTCTTCCATCCCTTCCGGATCCAGGAGTCGATCCAGTGCTGATTGAAGGCATTGACAAGATACTGGGAATCGGAATGAAGGGTTACGTCGCAGGGACGCGTGAGGGCCTCAAGTCCTGCGATTGCTGCCATCAGCTCCATCCGGTTATTGGTTGTTTTTCTGTAGCCGCGGGAGAGCTCCCTCTCGTGAAGCTGTCCCTGACTGTCGACGTACTGCAGAACGCATCCGTATCCGCCAGGACCATCAGGATTTCCGCGAGCGGCACCGTCAGTGTATATTTCTACGTGCATATCTTCCTCCAGTATTGTGGCAGAGGGCTTTTTGTCAGCCAGGACCAATTGATGTTTCAAGTTGGAATTTACGGGGCACCATCTTGTAATATAATTGGATTGTTTATTTTCTGAACGTTGTAGTAGTGAACCCGCATTGCGGCGGGGCAGCGGCTGCGCGTATGTGGTATGCGAAAAAACCGCAGATCATACATGATCGGCGCAGCCGGATACGCGAGTATTTCTTTTTGATGCAGCTGCCGGATTTTACAGATCGCTATCGATCTCGTCCCGGCGCGTTTTCGCGTAAGCCTCGAAGGTGTCCAGTGTATACTGGATGATATCATCGGTATGAGCCAGGGAGAGGAACATAGCTTCGAACTGAGATGGAGCCACATTGATGTCATGCTCCAGCATGAAGCGGAAGTAACGGGCAAATTCCCCGGTATCTGCTGTTTTGGCGATGGAATAATTGGTAACCTCCGCATCGGTGAAGAAGACAGAACCCAGTGAGCCGATATGGTTTACGGTCGCCGGAAGCTCATAGCGGCGGATGATTTCCTTCATTCCTTCATACAGTTTGTCTGCGTTGGCGGAGAGAACGGCATAATCCCCGCGGTTTTCGTAGAGAATCTTCAGCTGGGCAAGTCCCGCCGCCATTGCTACCGGGTTGCCTGAAAGAGTGCCTGCCTGGTATACCGGACCGAGCGGGGCAACCATTTCCATGATGTCTCTTCTGCCGCCGTATGCACCTACCGGCATACCGCCTCCGATGATTTTGCCGTAGGTCACGAGGTCGGGGGTGATTCCAAACACTTCTGCTGCTCCGCCGAATGCGAGTCGGAATCCGGTGATTACCTCATCGAAGATCAGGAGTGCATGGTATTTGGTGCAGAGCTCGCGGAGCCCCTGCAGAAAGCCCTGCTGCGGAGGAACCACGCCCATATTTGCTGCGATAGGTTCGACGATGACACAGGCGATCTCATCTTTGTTTGCCTTGAAAAGTTCTTCCACACTCGCGATATCATTGTAGACCGCACTGAGGGTGTCCTGCGTGCAGCCTTCCGGAACACCGGCGCTGCCGGGGATACCCTGTGTCATCAGCCCGGAACCGGCGTCCACGAGAAGACAGTCACTGTGACCGTGGTAGTTGCCGGCGAATTTGATGACCTTGTTTTTGCCGGTGTACCCTCTGGCAAGGCGGATGGCACTCATGACAGCCTCTGTGCCGGAGTTCACCATGCGGATCATGTCAACGTGAGGAATCCGCTCACAGATATATTCCGCGATTTCCACCTCAAGCTCCGTCGGGGTGCCAAAACTGAGGCCGTTCTCCGCGGTGCGGACGACCGCGTCAAGGACTTCGCTGTTGTTGTGCCCGAGGATCATCGGACCCCAGGAGCAGATGTAGTCGATATATTTGCTGCCATCCACATCAAAAATATACGGGCCGGTGGAACCCTGGATAAATCTGGGGGTCATCCCGACATTCTGCCAGGAGCGTACCGGAGAGTTTACGCCTCCGGGAATCACTTTCTGTGCCCGTTCCATCAGAACTTCGGAGCGGTTCTTCTTTTGTTCTGCCATGATGATTCATCCTTTCTTGTTGATAAATCTGCAGGCGCCTTCTTTCGGTGCCATGCAGAAGGTTATCGATCATTCAGCGGATCAGCCGATGACGCCTTCGTCGATGAGACGGGCGATCCGTTCCGCATAATAGGTGATGTAGATCTGTGCGCCGGCGCGGAAGGCGGATACGGCCATTTCGCCGACGATGCGGTCTTCATCGATCCATCCGTTCTGTGCGGCTGCCTTGACCATGGCATACTCGCCGCTGACACTGTAACAGGCAACCGGAACATTCACGACGTCGTGTACTTTCGTCAGGACATCGAGGAACGACATAGCCGGTTTCACCATGACGATGTCCGCACCCTCTTCCACATCGGTGAGAGCCTCCTTGATGCCCTCGCGTACGTTGTGGAAGTCCATCTGATAGGTCTTGCGGTCTCCGAATTTCGGCGCGGAATCCGCGGCGTCACGGAAGGGACCGTAGAAGGCGGAAGCGTATTTTACCGCATAGGACATGATCGGTACTCTGGAATAGCCGTTTTCATCCAGCTTTCTGCGGATAGCCAGTACCCGTCCATCCATCATGTCAGATGGTGCAACCATGTCCGCACCTGCTTCCGCGTGAGAAAGAGCGGTTTTTGCGAGAAGTTCAAGCGTCGGATCATTGTCCACGTCGTTTCCGTTCAGGACGCCGCAGTGGCCGTGCGAGGTGTACTCGCACATGCAGACGTCCGTGATATAATACATATCCGGTACAGCCTTCTTCGCTGCTCGGAGGGCTCTCTGAACAATTCCGTTGCTGTCATAGGCTCCGGAGCCAATTTCGTCCTTCTGATCGGGAATGCCAAAGATCATGACGGAAGAGACACCATGAGCGAGGAGCTCTTTCAGCTTCACAATAAAGGTGTCGATACTGTAGCGGTACTGGCCGGGCATGGAAGGAATTTCTTCTGTGATACCCTCTCCTTCCATGACAAAAATCGGATATACCAGAGAGGACTTGTCAAGTCTGGTTTCACGCACCATTTTGCGGATGACCGCATTTTCGCGCAGACGGCGCGGTCTCTTTATCATTTCCATTGCAATTGCCTCTTTTCTTGTTTATTCAATCGTATCATAGCACGCTTCTGAAGCGGTTGCCAGTGTGTCAGAGAATTCTGTGGACATGGGCCCTAATGCCGGAGTGTCAGCCATTCTGTCTGTAGTGATCGTGTATCCGGATGATCAGTTCCAGAAGGCTGTCAATGGTCGCTTTATCAGCGCAGAAGGTCTCCATCCCGGCGGCGTCAGCGGCAGCCTGTGTCTGCCTTCCGATGCAGGCGGCTTTTACAAGGCTCATGTCGAGGTCGGGATTCGCGGCCAGGAACGCCTTGACGCCGGAGGAGCTGGTGAAGGCGGCACAGTCGATCTCACCTTGCTCAAACAGTTCTGTTTCGTTCACGGCCTCAGACTTAAGGGGTACGGTGTGATAGGTAGGAATATCGTCTACAGCAAAGTCCTTCAGTTTTTCAAGGATTGCCTTGCTGCCGATTTCCGCCCTCGGCAGTAGAATCCGGTCATCCGGATCTGCCTTGCGGGCGATCCATTCTCCGAGAGCTTCCCCGTCAAAGCGCGGAGGAATCAGGTCGGGGATCAGTCCGTATTTTCCGAGCTCCTTAGCCGTGCCCTTTCCGATGGAGGCAATTTTTAGACCGGCGAGATTCCGGATGTCTACTTCTGAGGTGCGCATCTGATCGAAGAAGATTTTGACGCCGCTGGGACTGGTAAAGGCGATCCATTGATAGTCCCGAAGGTTCTGGATGGCGTGGATCAGCTTCAGATTGTTTTCAATCGGAACGGTCGCGATGGACGGAACCTCAAGGACGTCAGCGCCCTGCGCTCTGAGCTTCGCGGCCATCTCGGAGGAGAGACCTCTTGGACGAGTCACAAGAACCCGGAAGCCGGAGAGCGGAAGCTTCTCGTACCATTCGAAGGTATCCGCCAGCGTGCAGACCCTGCCGACCACAATGATGGCCGGTGTCTCCACACCCTGCTTTTTTACTTCATCCGGGAGTGTGGAGACAGTGGCGATGATTCTCTTCTGGCGTGCCGTGGTACCTTTCTGGAGAACCGCTGCCGGCATGTCCGGTTCCATTCCGGCATCCAGAAGTCCCTTGCAGATATCTTTGAGGGAGGCGATTCCCATGAGAAAAACGAGGGTTCCCTTTGTCTGTACGAGGGCGTGGAAATCGATGTCATAGACATCACCGGCTTTTTTGTGTCCGGTGATGATATGAAGGGACGAGGTGAAATCTCTGTGCGTGACCGGAATGCCATTGTACGAGGGAACCGCGATCGGCGAGGTGATGCCGGGGACGACCTCAAAGGGGATGCCGTTCTCGGCCAGGAGCTCCAGTTCCTCTCCGCCTCTTCCGAAAAGGAAGGGATCTCCCCCCTTCAGGCGGACCACCCGGTTCCCCTTCTGCGCTTCTTCCAGAATCAGCTCATTCATCTTCCACTGAGGCATGGTGTGGTGGCTGGACCTTTTTCCGACATTGATGGTGCGCGCGGTGTCGGGAATCATGGCAAGCACACCGGGACCTACGAGGTTGTCGTACAGCACCACATCTGCATTCTGAAGGACTTCTTTTCCCTTGATTGTGAACAGGCCCTGGTCTCCGGGGCCGGCTCCTACGAGCCATACTTTACCTTTCTTCATTTCTTGATTCCGTACCTTTCTTGCGATTGTGTCTTTTCTTATCTGCGATTTTCCTGGATCTGTGATGTTCGCGGATCTGCGCCTGAAGTCCGTGGCGTTATGTTTTCAGATCTCTGCCTGAAGTTTCCGAGCGAGAGCGATGCCAAGAGCGGCTGAATCGCCGGCGCGCGCAGCAGCGGCACCGGTGGAATACCTGCCGGTCTCTTCGCTGTAGTACAATCCGCGGAGGTAGATCAGTTTCTGACTTCCGCTTGCGGCTTTTTCGGGATCCATGCCTGCTTCAGGGGCGTGAAAAAGCTCCGGCGCCTTGTCCCCGAGGGCTTTCCGAAAAGCGTCTTCGTTCGCGTAGACAGTGGCGTGAGCAGCGATGGGCGAGGAACAGCCTCCGTTCAGATAACGGACGAACGCCCGCTCGCAGGTTGCGGCATAGAAGGAATCCTCGTCCGCAAAATCGTCAAATACAGAGGAGTCCTCTCCTCTTCTGCCCTGTACAGCCAGTATGGCCTGACCGGCAGAGGGAATCACCTCATCGACCGAAAAATAACGGCTGATCCGGTCCTGCATACCGAGACGTTTCATGCCTGCGGCGGCGAGTACGATGGCGCCATACTGTCCGTCGTCGAGCTTTCGGAGGCGGGTCTGAAGATTGCCGCGCACGCTCTGGAAGACGGCACCCGGGAACAGCTTTTTCAGCTGCAGAATTCTTCGGAGCGAGGAGGTCCCGATCGGTTTTGTGAGATCCGGCTCTGTCTGACCTTTCGGAAGGACGAGCACATCCCTGGGGTCTTCCCGCCTGGAATAAGCGACGACCGGAAGCTCATCCGGTACTTCCATGGGAAGATCCTTGAGGCTGTGAACCGAGTAGTCGCTCCGATGTTCCAGGAGAGCCTTGTCGAGCTCCTTGACGAAGAGCCCTTTTCCGCCGATCTGGTCGAGACGGCGGTCGAGGATTTTATCTCCGGTCGTCTTCATGGTCAGAAGTTCGGTATCCAGCTCCGGATGAGCCTTGTTCAGATATTGAATAACGAGATTGCTCTGTACCACCGCAAGCGTACTCTCACGGCTTCCTATTATTAATTTTCGTTTCTTCATAATTGGATGCTCTTTCATGACAGATATCAGATGTTTGAATATGATGGATATACATGGCCGGCGCAGTATGCGCCTGCTCGACGCCCTCGTACCGCTGGCAAATAACAAACTTACCGGTTCTCGTCCCGGTGGCGGAAGAACGGACATGGCGGTTCTCATGCCGGTGGCGGAAGAACGGACATGGCGGTTTTCATGCCGGTGGCGGAAGAACGGACATAGCGGTTCTCGTCTTGCTGGCGGAGAACGGACTTAGCGGTCCGTGGGGTCATCGGAATAGAGGGAGGTCTTGCATTGAAGGGCCTCTTCTACCCGCTGACGGACAGCCTTGACACGGTGATGGTCCGTGCCTCCTGCGTTGATGCCGACGACGATGCCGTCCTTTTTTACAACGCTTGGAAAGTAAAAATCGCATTTGTTCTTGTCGCTGCAGTCATTGACCATGATTCCGAGACACTTGCAGGCGACATAGATGTCGTTGTTCAGATCAGGGTCATCGGTGCAGGCAAGTACAAGGTCCGCATCCATGATATCGGTGCGCTCATAGGATTTCTGAATCCAGGTTACCGGTGCCTGCTGCGTACCGGAAGTGATCCGGCTGATGGCATCGGTGACTTCCGGCGCTATCACGGTGATGCTGCCGACAAAGCCGGACAGGGTAAGAATCCGGCGCTCCGCAATGGATCCGCCGCCGACGACGACAACTTTTTTTTCGGATAAATCAAGAAATACCGGAAAAAACGGTTTTCCCTGAGGGGTGCTCATGAGTTATCATCCTCCTTTTCAAAAACCTTCTCCATCCCTGCGACGCATTCCCGGAATTCATGGTCGGGCAGATGATCCTGAAGGTCAAAGATCAGCTTGGCAATTACTTTTCCGACGGCACGATCCATGTCTCCGTTAAGCACCATCTGCTCTTCTCCGGTGAGGGGAAGCTTTCGGATGATCTTTCGCATCCGGAGGTTGTAGTCCTCCACCGCCTGATCCTTGATCCGGTGAATCCTCGGCACAAGATCGCGGTCATTCATCCAGAACCAGAACTCGTTTTCTTCTTCGGCAAGGATTTCCCGCGCCTGCCGATACGCAGCCCGATTGGCTTCATTTTCGGGGTCCGCATCCGAATGAAAGTCATCAATATTGTAGAGCGTGAAGCTCTTCAGATGAGAAATGCGGGGATCGATGTCCTGAGGGATCGCGAAATCGATCAGAATGATCGGGTGGTCCGGGTGCATGCCCAGAAGATCATCATATTCAATGGTGAGGTGGGGACTGGTTGTGGCGCTGACTACGAGGTCGCACTCCGGAAGATACTGCATGCGGTCGCCGTAATTGATGCGGCTGCATCCTGCAGGGATTTCCACATGGCCGCGGTGATACTGGCGGACCGTTACCGTGACATTGGCTCCGCTTTTGACGAGAGTGCTGGCGGCGATTTTTCCGTATTCGCCATTTCCGATGACCATGCAGTTCGCGCCTTTGAAGTTGAATCGCTGTTCCTTCAGCATGGATACGGCCTGCTCGATGGCAGTGGAATCGGCATGGGTGAAGGTCACGTTTGTCTTGACTTTCTTTGCGGCGGTCACGGCCATCCGGAACAGAACTTCGATGACGCTGTCCGTAAAATAGTTCTCCCGGGCAAACGAGAGGGAGGATTTGACCTGAGTGAGAATCTGGTCCTCCGCGAGGATAGCGGATTTTAGTCCGCAGGTGAGAGCAAAGAGATGCTCCACAGCTTCCTCATCGGTGCGTCCCTGAAAATAGCCGCGGTATCTCTCCTCGTTCACATCCTTGAACAGGCAGATCTCATGGAGAAGGTTGTCCGGCTCTTCGCGGTCCGTGCTGACCCACAGCTCCATCCGGTTGCATGTGGACAAAAGCAGTACGCCGTCTGCTTTCAGATCTATCTGGATCTGTGTCATGAATTGTATACTCTCCTCTTTTGTAAAGGAGAAAAAGGACCTGACATTGACGGGTGCCAGTGTATGGTCCGTTCCGACCATCTGAATCATAACTTACCTCACTTACTTACCAAGGGCATGCAGGATCAGCAGGCGGCGAATCGCCTCTGATTCGCCGAGACCCTGCAGGACGCAGGTGACCTCATATCCGGCGTTTTCAAGCCGGGACTTCCAGGAATCCGGCTGGTTTCCGGCCATGTCGACGATCACATGATTTCCCGCAGTCATCAGAAAGGGCATCAGGATGAGATGATGGATGTGGCATCCGTTTTTGGCAGCTGTCTGCAGTTCAGAGAGCACATGATCAAATCCGATTTCCGGGGAATCGATGGTGCCAAGCATGATGTTTTGAAGCCCCCGCTTCTCAAGTTCCCGATCAAGCGTGGAATAGATTCCGCCGAGCCCATAGGTGGTACCGTGGCCCATGAGGATGACGGCTTCATCATCTTTGCGGCAGGGGAAGCTGTCCGTGAGAAAGCGGATGATATCGTCCAGATCCTCATCGGAACTGAGAAGCGGTCTGGCGATGCGGACTTTTTCAAACTTAGCGGACGCAGAGGAATTCCCGGCTTTCGTTTTTTCCCCTTTCTGAATATCCGCGAACCGGGCGCAGAGATCTCTATACTCCTTTCCCTCGAATACGAATGCGGGGAGTACGAGCACATCCCGGATTCCGTCGCGAAGCATCCGCGCAATAGCCTCTTCTGTGCTGTCTGCCGGCGTGCGGCCGGAGGATAACAGACGTTTCCGGATAAAGGCACTTGTCCAGGCGCGGTAAAGAGTTCTGTCAGAGAAAAAAGATGCGGCCTCTGTCTCGAGAGCGCCAATCGATTTTCTCTGACTGTCTTCCTGGAGAGTGCCGAAGCTTGCAACAAGGATCGCTTTATCAGACATTGTATTTCCTTTCCGGCGAAGGCGCCTTACAGGTTTTTCTTTTTGTAAATAAACAGGACGGAGAGCAGGGTGAAGGCTGCCTGATAGATCAGCAGAATGACAACCCCGCCCCAGCCCGGATCGATTCCGGCTGAAATACTCCGGATCATGTTGCTCGCCTGGGACAGCGGGAGAAATCCCACAAAATACCGGAAAGCGGCAGGCATCTGATCCGTCGAGAAGAAGGTATTGCACAGAAACGACATGGGAACGATGATGTAGGCGTTGTATCTCGGTGCGTCGGAGTAGCTTTTTGCCAGAAAGGACAGAACCAGAGCCATCGTTGAAAAAACCATGCCGTTCAGGAACATGATCAGGAAGGATTTCCAGTTGAAGATCAGTCCCGTCCGGATCGACATGGTGAGAAGCAGGATGATGCAGGATGCGTACATCCCGCGGAGTGCGCCGCCGATAATCTGTCCCGCGATGAATTGCCACAGGGGCGTCGGCGAAATCATCACCTGATCGAGTGCTTTCTCATACAGCCGCTGAACGCTCATGTTCTGGGCCACCGCGCTGAAGCTTCCGGTCATAGTGGACATGGCTACGATGCCGGGAATCAGGTAGTTGAGGTACGGTTCTCCGTGCGAGGTTGCCTGTATGCCGAGGCCGAATATGATCAGATACATCAGGGGCGAGATCATGGATGCCAGCGTGATCTTGAAAAAATCCCGCTTGAACTCCGCCCATTTTTCCCATAATACGGTAATTATTCCCATTCGTTCTTTCCTGTCTGTTCGTACGCCCGCTTTGCTATCGTTGTCGGTGTTATAAGGAAATCCATTGGTTCACTTCTGCCATCATCTGCGAATTCGGTTCCCGATGCGTTCCACAAATGCATCCTCAAGGGTGGTCCTGCGAAGAGACGCCGTAGCGTCAGGGTCGAGTCCATCCAGATAATCAATTGCTGACCTTCGGTCGGAGAAGAAATGGCTCTTCTGTCCCTCATCGGTGGCTTCATCGACAGCGTATTTTCCAAGGGAAAGGATGAGATTTGAGGGAGTGTCAACAACGTCCAGTTTGCCTTTGTGAAGAAAGGCAACCCGGTCGCAGAGCGCCTCTGCTTCCTCGATATAATGCGTGGTCAGGATAATTGTGATGTTCTGGCGCTGCAGCTTCCTCAGAAGTTCCCACATCTGCCGCCTCGCAAAGGCGTCCATGCCTGCGGTGGGCTCATCTAGAAGGATGATCCCGGGATCCGTCATCAGCGCCCGGCAGATCATCAGCTTGCGTTTCATGCCGCCGGACAGATGCCGGACAATGCGCCTGCGGTAGTCGATGAGACCGGCGAATTCGAGCAGCTCATCGGTTTTCCGGCGAATGACCTTGCGGGGCATATAGTAGAGTCTGCCCTGATATTCCATAACCTCATCCATGGTCATGTCCTGGCGCATGGAGTATTCCTGGGTGACGATGGAAAGCTTTCGTTTCTGCGCCGAGGATTTGCGGGTGACTTTTTCGCCGTCGATCAGAATCTCTCCCTCCGTAGGAAGAAGGACCGTCGAGATCATGCTGATGGTCGTTGTCTTACCGGCACCGTTGGAGCCGAGAAGACCGAAAAATTCTCCGGTATTTATCGTCAGATTGAGATGGTCCACGGCAGTGAAGTCATCAAATTTTTTTGTGAGATTTTGTAATTCGATCATTTCGTATATCCGATATTTCTGATTATCTGGCTGCTGAAAAATCGTCCGGAGAGTACCGTTTCACATTGCTTTTGGTGCGGAGAATGTCGCTTTGTACTGCTCTTTGGCTCGGAGAGCGTCGCATCACACTGTTTTAGGTGCTGAGAGCAACGGCTCCGTCCCGTGCGCGCGGCTCAGCGATACCGGGTCTTCCGGGTGAGGAAGCTGAGGACAGCGCCGGCCAGGATGATAAACAGGGCGACAATGAGCACCCTCCTCGTTGCAATTTGTGGAACAAGATTCCTGCTTCCGATTGTGTCCGCATAGAAGGTGAGCTGATAGCTGATTTCCACAGGATCCCCCATGGCGGTTGTGTCGGCAATCACCGGTACGGGCGCGTCCATGGAGGTGATCGGAATGATAAAGGTAGAGGTTCCGCCGTCTCTGGTGTTGTTCTGGTATTTGACGCCGTCAACAATCATGTAGTCGTAGTAGGTGCTGCTCCAGTAAAGCTTAGCGTATGCCTTTCCGTTCCGGATGATCAGAAGGGTGGGTGAGGTGACACTTGCTCTCCCGCTTCCGCCGGTCATGTTGACCTCGATGGAATACTCGCCGTCTTTCCGGTCAACCGATACGGCGTTCCCGCTTTCGGCGGGGGCGTCCGGCGGGGATCCGGCAGAGGAAGCCGAGACTGAGGACAGGCTTTCGCCTGTGTCTGCGGAAACATCTGAGGAGGGCTCTTTGTCTGTGGAAGTGCTCTCTGAAGAAGAACCGGCAGTGCCAGAAGTGTCTCGTTTGGCTTTAGCGAGATCGCTGGCCGCGTCAAGCTTATCCGTGTCGTAGCCGATTGCCTTCAGGCCGTCCTCGATGGCATCATAGTCCGGCAGAGTCACGCGAAGGCTTGATGCTGGCAGAGAGGTCGCGTCAAACAGGATTGTCCGGTCGTACCATTTGCTCTTCCGTGTGCTGAAGGACGCAATGGAAATCTGCTTATCCAGCGCGTCCACCGGAATCGTGAAGGAGGCATAGCCTTCTTTATCCTCAGTGATTTCAATGTAATCAGAAGCATCGGCCTTGGCGGCTTCTTTCCCGGTTCCGTTATAGATCAGCGAGTAGGAAAAGGTATCAAGCTGGATGGCTGCGGTCATTTTTCCGTCTTTGATTGTCAGTTTGCAGGAGTCAATCCGGAAAAACTGTGAGCTGACATCGACGTCGATATCGTAGGTGCCATCATTGACATCGCTTCCACTGATCGGTGTCATTCCGTATCGGCCGACAGGCCTGGAGGAAACGGTCTCTCCACTTCCCGCCACGTCGCTGTGTTCCTGATCAGCAGAAACAGATATGGGGCCGAACGATGCGGCTGTGGTCATCAGAGCCAGAAAGAGGACGGCAAGTACCCTTCGCAGGTTGTTTTTTAATGGAAGCTTGTTCATTTTTCCTTTGCGACGATCAGTGAAAAATATCCCGCGTCATCGGGAATCTCATCCAGAGAACGGTAGATCTTCTGTCCCGGCATGCCGCAGTTCTCGACCATCTCAACCTTTTTGCCCGAGGCACGGAGATTTTCCTTGACAGCGTCCATATGGCTGCCAGATTTCATCAGCACGTAGGTTCCGGGCTGGTCGAGGGGAACATCCAGCTTATGTACCGCGGGAATGATATGAAGCTGCTCCGTCCACTCCGTGAGCGGTATGTTCAGGGTGGCGGCAGCGGCGCAGAACGAGGTGATCCCGCTGACGAGGGCGGTCTCATATCCGTCCGCCTCTACGATTTCCTGTACATAAGAGAAAGTAGAGTAAATCGTGGGATCCCCGAGAGTGATAAAGACGACATTTTTTCCCTCGTCAAGAACCTTTTCGATCTGACGGGCACCCTTTTTGTGATTCTCAATTTGTTCGGCCTTGTTCATGACCATTGGCATGAAGATCGGCAGCAGCACCTTGTCCGCGATTTCCGGGACTGCCTGCACAGCGATTTTGTACGCGACAGTATCCTTCACAGATTCGCCGGGAGCAGCGATGACCTCGTTTTCGCGGAGGATACGGCAGGCCTTCAGTGTCATTAATTCCGGATCTCCGGGTCCGACTCCGATTCCATATAATATTCCTGACATAATAAATTTCTCCTTAGACAAAAATAAAAGTCGTTTCCGGTAGGGGAAACGACCTGCGTGGGACACAAGCACAGTCAATCGCTATGTTCTGCAATCATCCATCCGTCGTGTCATTTGCAGTGCCGTATGCGGGTGCTCTGGCTTGTATCAGAACGATACTCACAGTTGCGGGACAGCGCAGGATTCGCACCTGCTTCCCCCTTCACATACAGTCAGAATTTGTGTTTCAAAATCTTCCGTGTGTATCAACTATTATAGTTTAATGGAGTAGTATATGCAAGGCAAAGATTTTGAATCGTCAGAGGTAAAGATTTTGAAATCGTCATAAACGAGAACTGTTCACATTTCATGACTTCACGCTGCGGTGAAAACAGTACTATGCTTCCTCGCGGCGGTAAAGCTCCTTGAAGAAGCAGGAATAGCTTCCGGTGTGGCAGGCAGCTCCGATCTGCTCTACCTTTGCCAGAAGAGTGTCGTTGTCACAGTCCAGGGTCAGGGACTGAACATACTGGAAATGTCCGGATGTCAGTCCTTTGATCCACAGCTCCTGCCTGCTCCGGCTCCAGTAGGTCATGCGTCCGCTCTCCAATGTCTTCTGGAAGGACTCCTCGTTCATATAAGCGAGCATGAGAACTTCTCCGGTGTGGCAGTCCTGCACGATGCAGGGGACAAGACCGCTCTCATTGAGCTTGAAGTCCTTCCAGGCAAGGCTGCACTTCTGTGTATTGGTCTTTGCTTTTTCTTCCTGATTTTGCATCATCAGCTGCGTCCTTTCCAAATTTTGCGGATTCATGATTCTAGGGTTACTGTAGGATTGCGGGAGTGCGAAGCACGGAGCAATCCGTAGCTTATACAGTATGTGGCACGACTTATCGTATGAGGTTTATTATAAAACCGGGCCGGATATTCGATCTTCCGGTTTACGGGCAGTGGATCAGAGGCTTCCCTTCGTGGACAGGACGTCTGTGATTCTTGAATCCGGAGAGGTGGCCTGATCGAGGGATTTTGCGAAGGACTTGAACAGTGCCTCTGCCTTGTGATGATCGTTTTCGCCGTACATGACCTTCATGTGAAGATTCATTTCCGCAGAGTAGGAAATCGCGTAAAAGAATTCCCGGACCATCTGTGTGCTCATGTCTCCCATTTTGTCTGTGGTGAAGTCTGCGTCATACACGAAATAGGGACGGCCGGAAAGATCAATGGCAGTGAGCACAAGGGTTTCATCCATCGGAAGGATACAGCTTCCGAAACGGCGGATCCCCTTCTTCTCTCCGCAAGCCTGCCGAATGGCAGTGCCGAGGACGATGCCGGTATCCTCGATGGTGTGATGATCGTCAACATTCAGATCGCCCTTTACGTGGATGGTCAGGTCGAAGAGACCGTGACGTGCAAAGCCGTCCAGCATATGGTTGAAAAAACCTACGCCGGTATCCAGGTCTGTTTTTCCGGTGCCGTCCAGGTTGATGGTGACGGTGATCTGCGTTTCCTTTGTATTGCGCTTTACGGTAGCTGTTCTGCTCATGGTTCAGTCCTCGTCATTTTCAAAGCGGACCGCAATAGAATTTGCATGTGCGGTGAGCTGCTCACATTTTGCAAACTGTTCAATATCCTTGTGAATCTCCTTGAGGGCCTCTCTGGAATAATGGATGATGCTGGATTTCTTGACAAAATCATCTACACTCAAAGGCGAGAAAAATCTGGCGGTTCCGCTCGTCGGAAGAATGTGGTTCGGTCCGGCAAAATAGTCGCCGAGCGGTTCGCTGCTGTATTCACCAATAAAGATGGCGCCGGCGTTGCGGATCTTTGTCATAACCTCGAAGGCGTCTCTCATGACGATTTCCAGATGTTCCGGCGCGAATTCATTTGCCGCGTCGATTGCCTCCTGTCTGCTTCGCGCCACAAGAATCCGTCCGAAATTGTCCAAGGATTTCTGAATAATCTCACGTCTGGACAGGATCTTGAGAAATCCGTCAACTTCAGCGCTGACCTTCCGAGCGAGATCTTCACTTGTGGTGACGAGAACGGCGGAGGCCATCTCATCGTGTTCCGCCTGGGACAGAAGGTCTGCGGCGACGTATCTCGGATTGGCGGTCTCATCTGCGAGAACCAGGATTTCGGAGGGGCCGGCGACAGAATCGATGCTTACATTGCCGTATACTGCTTTCTTTGCTAGTGCGACAAAAATATTGCCTGGACCGACGATTTTATCTACCTTCGGAATGCTCTCTGTGCCGAAGGCAAGCGCGGCAATCGCCTGTGCTCCGCCCACCTTGAAGATCCTGTCAGCTCCAGCCTCATTGGCGGCAACAAGGACGACAGGATTCACCTTTCCTTCGGCATTGCAGGGGGTTGTCATGATGACCTCTTCGACACCCGCAACCTTGGCGGGTACAATGTTCATCAGTACGGATGAAGGATATGCTGCTTTTCCGCCGGGTACATAGACTCCGACTCTCTGCATGGGCGTGATTTTCTGCCCGAGAATGGTTCCTTTTTCCGTGGTCGTGATCCAGCTGTTCTGCTTCTGCTTCTCGTGGAAGGCACGGATATTTACGAGTGCTTTGCGGACAACATCGAGGAGTTCCGGGGGCACCTCCTTGTATGCGGCCCGGATTTCTTCCTCTGTTACCTGGAAATTGCTGCCGGTGATCTCTGCGCGGTCAAATTTTTTTGTGTATTCAAAAACCGCCTCGTCGCCGCGCGCCTTGATGTCCTCGATGATGGAGCGGACGGTGGCCTCCTGTGTTCCAAAGGTGGAAGGACTTCTCTGGAGGATATTTTTCTGTACTTCCTTTTTGTTTTCTTCACTGAGTTCAACGATTTTCATTTTCTTATCTCCTGCAGTGTTCATGCTGCCTGTCACAGCCTTGTGTTTCATATGAAATAAATGAAAAGATGATTTCAGATGCCCGGTTCAGACCTGTTCTTCATGCCTGTTCCTGCGCGCGAACCGCCTTGATCCGGCGGATCAGGTCCGTGATTCGCATGTTGTCCATTTTCATGCTGACCGGGTTCACGACCATTCTCGCGGAGAGCGGGCATACCTCTTCGAGAACCTGAAGACCATTTTCTCTCAGGGTGGTTCCGGTCTCAACGATATCTACGATCACCTCGGACAGTCCAACGATGGGGGCAAGTTCAATGGATCCGTTCAGCTTGATGATTTCCATGTTCTGATTTTTCTTATTGTAAAAATAGTCCTTGGCGATGTTCGGATACTTCGTCGCCACGCGGATCAGCTGGTTGTGATCGAGGTATTCTCTTGCGGATGCCGGGCCGCAGACACACATCCTGCATTTCCCGTAGCCAAGATCGAGAACTTCATAGATCTTCCGGTTCTCTTCCATTATGGTGTCCTTGCCGACGATGCCGATATCGGCCGCGCCGTACTCGACATAGGTGGGAACGTCCGGGCCTTTTGCCAGGAAGAAACGCAGACCGTACTGTTCGTTGGTGAAGATCAGCTTGCGGGTGCTCTTGTCCTTCATCTCATCGCAGCTGATACCGAGCTTTTCAAGCGTGGCCATGGTCTGATCCGCCAGACGGCCTTTTGTGAGCGCAAAGGTAAGATATCTCATTGTGCCTGTCCTCCGTTTCCGCCAAAGGGATAGATTCTTTCGGTACTGCCGTTTGAAAGGTTGATCGCGTAGACCTCATCCATCGAGCGGAAATAGATGATGCCGCCGAACTGATTGCGCATCCCGTATCTGCGGTAATCGTCCAGAACCTTTCCGTATTCAAACCTTACACAGGCGACATCGAGGCCATTTGCTCTCCGGGAACCTGCATAATGAATGGCCATCTCCTCCAGCTCCGCCGGGTAGAGAATCATTGTCTTGATATCTTCTACGGGAAGGGAGATCTTCTGCCGCTCTATGGCGTTCAGAAGGGAGTCAATCTCCGTGGCAAAACCGACGGCAGCGCATTTCTTTCCGAAGTGCTCAATAAGCCGATTGTACCGGCCTCCCTTGATCAGCGCGTCACCTGAGCCATATGTATACGCCTGGAAGATGATCCCTGTGTAATACCGGTATTCGGTTACCAGACCGAAGTCAAAGGTAACGTAATTTTCACAGCCGTACATCTTCAGGAAATGATAAATCCGTTCCAGCCGGTCGACCGCGGCACGGCAGCTCCGATTTCCGGTCAGTGTTCTCGCCTGTTCCAGAACCTCCTCATTGCCGAAGAGACCGGGCATTTCGACCAGGGCTTTTTTCAGATCCGGCCGGATATTCAGGTGATCGATCAGCTCCTCCGCGCCGAAGCGGTTCTGTGCGGCAAGAAGGTTTCTGAGCTCCTGCAGAGAATCTTCGCTCATGCCGGCTTCTTCCGCCAGGGCATTGAAATAATCCACGTGGCCCATGCTTACCTGAAAATTCTCCAGTCCCGCCCTGCGCATGGTGGATACCACAAGGGCAATGATCTCCGCATCGGCCTCCGCACTGTCATCGTTCATAAATTCTACACCCATCTGAGTGCTTTCATTCAGGCTTCCGTGGTAAGAATGGTTGTTGCGGTAGATGCTTCCGTGGTAGCAAAGGCGGAGCGGCATCTCCTCTTCGCCGAAATACATGGCAACGGCGCGGGCAACGGAAGGCGTGAAATCCGAGCGCAGCACCAGAGTGTTGCCGTCGCGGTCGAAGAATTTATAGAGGTCGTGGGAGGGAGTCGTACCGACTTCCTTTGCGAAGACGTCGAAGAATTCAAAGCCCGGGGTCTCGATCGACTGATATCCGAAAGAGCGGTAGAGCTTCTCGATCTGTCTCTCCAGATATCTCTTCCGGTCGCATTCGCGGCCGAATATGTCGCGGACACCCTCCGGGGTGTGGATTAATTTTTTCATGGCGTTCTCCTGTTTGTTTGAACGGTTAAGATTGTTCTTCAGATGTTTTTTATTCGTCACTTTAGTATGCTACCATACTACTACGCTAAATACAAGGAGTAATTGCAATGGTTTTCGATCCGCTTTTCACTCCCATACTCTTTCCCCTTCCCTGTGCACACGACGGAGAACATCAGAAAGGAAGTTCATGTGCGTTTCTTTTCCAGGTGCCCCTGCCTCCTGGGCACGGCGAAGAAAGACTGGAAGAGGGCTTATTCACCGTCAAAATCGGCACCCTCGGCTGCATCCGCGTCCCGCAGGGCGAGATCTCTCGAGATTCCGTCCAGATAAGGCACCAGAATGCCGGCTCTCTTCCGGAGAAAAAAAGCGGGCGTAAGCTCATCAAAATGAAAACGCTTCAGCCCGCCTGCTTCCATACGATTCCAGAACCGGAGCAGTTCTTCGTAGCGAAGATAATAATATTCATCCCGTGAGGAATAGAAAATGAGGAGAAAGGATATCCCCTGCTGCTTCTCGAAATCGGACATAAAACGGATCTGATGCGGATGAATATTTGCCAGAGGAAAGGTATCGGTCTTGCATTCCTTGGCATCGAAGCAGACGGGAATGCCCTGCACTGCTCCGATGTAATCAATGGTGCTTTTCTGATCGAAATATGCCAGAGTGATGCGTCGTGTCTCCTTGTCCATTCTGACCGGAGTAATCGGGGTTGGGATTTTCTGGATCAGCGCAAGTCCCTGTTCCCGGTACTGGTCATTTGTCCGGTTAATCATGTCTTCGAGGGTGGAACCGCGAAGCCCTCTTGAATTCCAGGTCGCCATCGTGAGGCCGCCTCAGAATCCGAATACAGAAGCAGGATTCAGCGCCGGGAATCCCGCAGATGTCGTTGCTGCCCCGGAAAATCCAGAGACCGAGGCACTGGCAGTATCTGCTGTCGGATCATAATAGTCCGCCTCTTTGCTGTTGATCACCGAGATCTTGTTCAGCGGCCAGTAGCGGAAGAAGGCCTTTCCAAGGATTTTTTCCTTCTTGACAAAGGGATTTTCCCAGTATCGGGAGTCCTTGGAATATACGCGGTTGTCGCCCAGCATGAAGTAACTGTCTGCCGGAACGGTGAGCGGGAACGTCAGATTTCCGGTATCGGTTGAGTCCGGCGTTGCGCAGAAACTGTCATCCAGAGGAGTCTTGCTTCCGTTGATATAGACATCACCGTTCCGGATGTCGACGGTCTCGCCCGGAAGACCGATGACCCGTTTGATGAACAGACGCGATTCGTCATCAGGATAGCGGAAAATGACGATGTCATATCTCTTCGGATCGCTGTTCAGGTAGGCCAGGCGGTTTCCAAAGATCTGGTCGTTGGTCATGATCGTCGGTTCCATGGATGCGGATGGAATCCGTGCATTGACAATGATGAATTTCTGAAGGACAAACATAACGATCAGAACGATCGCAATGATTTTCACGTAGTCGAAAACATCCTTACGGATACTCTCCTTCCGGTCGTCCGGTGTGGTTACCGGTGTTTTCTCATCCGGCCCTTCCGGCCGGGGATCAGTAGAATTGGTATCAGGTTTTTTACTCATGTGTTCTTCTTTCCTGTCAGGTAAAATGAGGTTATTGTGCAGCCGCCAGTGCCGCAGCCTTGGGATGCGGAACCATGCGGACAGGCAGCACGCAGGCCTGTGTGACAGTGTTGCTGAATAGCGGTTAGCGTTATCTGTCCGATGAACAGGGCAGCGCGCAGGTCTGTGTGACAGTGCTGCTGAATAGTGGTTAGCGTTATCTGTCCGATGAACAGGGCAGCGCGCAGATTAGTATGATCATGCGGCGGATGTTACAGCCGGTTGGCTGCTTCAAGCTTTTTCAGCGTGGTTCTGAGGTCATCGGGCAGGGGAGCCAGAAAGGTTCTTCCCGACAGATCAGAGAGAACGCCGTTCATCGGGGGAAAAACAAGCTCCGACGCGTGGAGAAACTGTCTGCGAAGGCCGAAGTGCTTGCGGAAATCTTCGTTCCGGTTTCTGAGACCATATTTTACATCACCGATGATGGGATGTCCAATAAAAGAGAGATGGCTCCGGATCTGGTGAGTCTTTCCGGTGATCAGGTTTACCTTCAGTAAGGTAAAGGAAGCAGGCTGCCCGTGCGGGTCTGTGATCCGGAAATGCTTCACCGGGCTGTATTCCGTTTCGATGTATTCGCCGGGATTCTGCACACCTTCCGCGGCGAATGCCAGCTTCGCATCAGGGATCTGAACGTTGTCCGGTATGGATGCTGCAGATGTTCGGGAAGGCACAGCGTCTGCGACAGATGTTCGGACGGATGCTCTGTCATGAAGGGTCACCCGGTTGGTCCGGGGATCCTTCGTGAGATATGCACTGATGCGGGCGGGCTCCCGGATTTCGCCCTCTGTCAGGGCATAATAGTATTTGTGTACGGTCCGGTCTCTCAGGCATTCGGAAAGTTCCCGGGCGGCGGCGAGCGTCTTTGCGGCAAGCACAATTCCGCTTGTATTCCGGTCGATCCGGTTGACCACAGACGGACGGAAGATGCGGAGACTCTCTTCTGTGAGCTCGCCCTTTTCGGTCAGGTATGACTGGATCATTTCCACCAGGGAGATGTCCTCGGGGGCTGCCTTCTGGGAGAGAATCCCGGCCTTTTTGTTCAGAATCAGCACGTGAGAGTCCTCAAAGAGGATGTCCGATGCGGCAAGTGGGGCAGGCCCGGGCTTTTCGGGTTTGTTCTTTTGCGGGAGAGACTCTTTTGCGGAAAACTTACGCAGTGTTTCATCGGAAAAGAAGATTCGGATTTCGTCTCCTTCCCGCAGAAGTTCCTTTCCGGAAGCCTTCGCTCCGTTGAGTGTAATATTCTTCTTTCGCAGCTGTTTATACAGAAAACCGCTTCCCGCCTCCGGAAGATATCTTCTGAGAAATTTATCCAGACGCTGGGAAGCAGTTTCGGTGTCAATGGTGATTTGAATCATTCTTTTTCCTACATATTATTGAAAGCGGCTGAAAGCCATAAAAAGCGAATAAAAATTAAAGCAATGCAAAACGATAAAAACAATTAAGTGCAATAAAACAATTAGAGGGCAAGCTGCCGGAGGATTGCTGCGACCTCGTCATCGCGGTCCATGCGGTATTCCGCCTGCTTTTCCCGCATCTGGTCGATGCGCTCCAGGAAATTCTTTCGATTAGAGAAGATCTTGACGGTGACCTTATATCCGCTCTGCAGAACCGATTTCCGGATGTGGCCTTCCATAAACTGAAGAACACCGGGCGCAGCATTCTCATGGGTATATGCGGTGATATACTCTCCGCACACGGCCGCCGCGTCAATAAAGAGATTCTGGTCGCGGGTGGTCAGGTACAGTTCGTACAGCATGGGGAGAGAGCCGGCGTGGGTCTCGATATCCGTATGGAGTTCCTGATCCATCGGCTTTCTCATCAGCATCATGATCATTCCAACCATTGACATTGCCGCGGGAACGCAGCCGACCGCTGCGATAATCGAATAGATGTTGCGGCGGCTGCCGTTGTTCATGATCAGGCCAAAAGCAAAGATGGCGAAATCAATCGCAAACGCGATAACGGTTCTCAGAACTCTCTTAAACTTTTCATGTCGGATGTAGCCGTACTGACCCTTTTCGATTTTCAAACCTCTGTCTCCTTTTATTCTTCACTGATTTTTTGCCTTCATCGACGCCGGATCCGTATCGTATCACGATCAGGGTCGGAGGAATCCTTATTCTTCACTGATTTTTATGCCTTCATCGACGCGGTTTTTCTGGGCGTGATAAGCCTGAGCGATAAGATCCAGCTGATGATGGTAGCGGACCAGCTCTTCCACGTCACCGGACTGATAGATCCGATAGAATTCTTCCTGAATTTTTTCAACCTCGCGCTTCGAGGTCATCCGGTAGAGACTCTCGATGGTATTTACGATATCTTCCACGAGATTGTAGCGGAGCTTGGAGGAAAGCTGGGCGTCCATGATCTCATCGCGGACGGAAGACATCTCGCTGTCCAGAGAAATGATGGCGTCCGCGGCATTGGACAGACGGCTGCCGACCCGCTCGGGGATTTGCCCTTTGTACTTGTACTGGAGAGAGTGCTCCGTCGTAGCCCAGAAGTCCATCGCCATGGTCCGGATCTGGATCTCGACCAGAATTTTCTTCGGTCCGTTGATGGTGTTCACCTCATAATGCACAACCATGTGATAGCTGCGGTAACCGCTCTGCTTTTGGTTGCGGATATAGTCCTTGATTTCGACCAGCTCGATGTCGGTCCGGCTGGTGATGAGGCTGGCAACTCTGCTGATATCCTCGGTAAACTGACAGATGATGCGTATGCCCGCAATGTCTTCTATCTGCTCTTCCATTTTTTCCGGCGGGATATTTTTCTTCGCCATCTTGTCGAGTATGCTGGAAATGCTTTTGACGCGTCCGGTCACATGCTCGATCGGGCAGTACTGCCCCTGCTCCTGAAATTCTCTCCGCAGGGAATCAAATTTCAGAATCAGTTCATCCACAGCCATTACATAGGGGCTGAGGACCTTATGCCACATGATGATATCCATATTCTGCACCTTGCTTCATAACAAAAAACAGCCCATCCCTTTCCGGAATGAGCTGCGATAAGTTCAAAATTTACTCTTCATCCTCGTAATCGGCGTCATCATCCTCATCCACGTCGTCGGAATCGTCATATGCTGTCTGTCCGCCGGTCTCCTGAGCAGTGTCCGCCGGATTGCCGGATGTGGAACTGTTGTCCTCCATCGGAGCAAGCTGACTTCTGTTCTGATTTACAAGATCATAGTAGCTCTGCAGGGAACCGGAGAAATCGTTGTACTTCTCTCCGACCTCGGCCATCGCGTTGCTGAGGATCGAGGAAATATTCCCGAGAAGCTGATCAGTATAAGTGATCGCGCTCGAGCGGATGTTGTTCGCGTCATTCTGGGCGGAATCCAGAATATCCTGCGCCTGCTGATTCGCCTGATTGACGGTATCATTTGCCTGCGCGTAGGCTGCCTGCATGACCTCGGTCTCTGAAGTCAGCTCCTGGGCCTTCTTCTCTGCCTCTGCGATAATATTGTCCGCCTTTGACTGCGCGTCCGCAAGAATCGCATCCTTGTTGCCGATGATCTTCTGATATCTCTTAATCTCATCCGGTGTCTTCAGACGAAGCTCGCGGAGAAGCTCTTCCAGCTCTTCTTTATTTACAATGATCTTGGTAGTGGATAACGGCTGATACCGGCAGTTCTCCACATATTCTTCTATCTCCTCAATGATCTGTTCAATTCTGCTGCTGCTCATTATTTATACTCCTTACCTTAATTTACCTGTATCATCTGAATTCCGGAAGAATAATCCGCCCGATTATGACCGGCAACTGCCCCTCAGCTGTGCCGCTCCGAATTCGCGCGCGTCATCATCCGGAAAAAAAGTATTCAGCGGAGATCTCAGTCTTCGCTGTGAATGCGTCGGATGTCACCAAGCTTCCGGTGTATTTCACCCGCCACAAAAGGAGGCACGAATTCGCTGATATCGCCTCCGAACGCAGCAACCTCCTTCACGGTTGTAGAGCTCAGATACGAGTACTGAAGTGCCGTATAGAGAAAAGTGGTATCGACATCGGGGGCAAGCTTGCGGTTTGTCTGTGCCATCTGAAGTTCATATTCAAAATCAGTGATGAGGCGCAGCCCTCGTACAATCACGCTTGCGTGACAGGTCTTCGCGAAATCGACAGAAAGACCTTCGAATGCCTGTACCTCGACATTCGGGATCCCACTCGTGGCTTTCTTAAGTATATTAACACGTTCCTTTGATGAAAACAACGGAGTTTTTGCAGAATTGTGCAAAACCCCAATGATGAGCTTGTCGTATAATTTTGACGCGCGGGTAATGATATCAAGGTGACCATAGGTCACAGGATCAAAGGTACCCGGATAAACGGCGATAACCATCTGTTATTCTCCTGCTGAATCGAGCCTCAGGAAAAGGTGCTCGTTAGTTTTGTATGTCTTCCATTTAATACATGTATAGCCTGAATTGTCAAGCCAGGAAAAATCGTTTTTGATGGAAGCCTCGACCACAAAAAGCGTATCCCCTGTCACACAGGAAGCGGTGCGGAGCGCCTCGAGTGCCTCCTTTTCCAGATCATGAAGATACGGCGGATCCAGAAAGACGACGTCAAAGGGCGCGTGGCCGGAAAGGTAACGGACTGCTGACATGACATCCATCTGAAGAACCGTTGCCTGATCCTCAAGCTTTGTAAAGCGAAGATTCTCGTTTATGATACTTACAGCCTGGCGGCTTTTGTCTACGAAACAGCAGCTTTCCGCGCCCCGGCTCAGCGCCTCGATACCGATTGCTCCGCTTCCTGAAAAAAGATCAAGGAAACGGCACCCCGGAATGTCATTCTGGAGTATGTTGAAAAGCGTTTCCTTGATCCTGTCAGTTGTCGGGCGGGTATCTTTACCGGGAAGTGTCTTCAGCGGAAGACTCCTGCATTTTCCGGCGATTACTCTCATTCTTCCTTTGCCTCTTTATATTGAATTCTCCAGTCAAGATCACCGCGGTCCAGCCCGAGGATCAGCATCTCCGCCGTGGCGATATTTGTTGCGATCGGGATGGTATACTGGTCACAGCACTTCATGATCTTGACGACATCCGGTTCTCTCGGATCAATGATGGCCGGGTTATAAAAGAAAATGACCATATCCATGTCATTTCTTTCGATCATTTCCGTAAACTGCTTGTCACCGCCGAGGCTTCCCGCCAAAAACTTATGAATGTGAAGATTTGTTACCTCTTCAATTCTTCGTCCGGTTGTACCGGTTGCATAAATTTCGTGCTTTGCAAGAATCCCCTTATATGCGATGCAGAAATCTTCGATCAGACTCTTTTTGCTGTTATGTGCGATTATTCCAATGTTCATGCGTTGTGATGCTCCCTTTCCTGCACTGCCTGAATCTCTGTCAGCGGCACGAAATCTGCGTAGCAGTGAAGTGCCGCAGGGACATATACAAATAGTTGTGCTGATATAGCACCCGTGTATTCTAAACACATTATAACAAATGCACAAACATTTCGCAACTGCAAACGTTTTGATTATGGGTTTTTACTACAAAAAGAGGCCGCCGAGCAGATGTCCGCTGCGGAAGCCCCTTAGAGGTCTCACTTGAATTGGTGATAAACTCAGATGTCGAAACTGCCGATCTCTTCGCCGTCATTAAGTACGTAGTATGCCTTGTTCTCTTCCGGTTTTACATATACCTTGACTTCCTTCAGAGCGGCTTCGTCTTTGCCGGCTGCCTTCCAGGCATCGACTGCGCGTTCAACAAGCTCGCTGTAGGGGATCTCCTTCCCGAGGTACTGGAGAACAACGGTCTGCTTTGCCTCGGCAGCGCGTGCTTCCTTTGCGGCAACTGCCTTCTCGGCTTCCTTCTTCACGGTGGCTGCGGCCTTTGTCACAGCAGCCTTTGCGGATTTCGCCGCTTTGTGAACTGCCGGTCTGGATGCCTTTGAAGGCTTCTTTGCAGCAGTTTTTGCCGCAACGGCAGTCCTCTTCTCTGCGGCTTTAATATCAGCTGCGGTCTTTGCACCTGCAGTCTTAATGTCAGCTGCGGTCTTCGCGCCAGCAGTCTTTATATCAGATGCCGCCTTCTTCTCAGCGGTTTTGATCTCGTCGGCTGCCTTCTTCTCTGCAGTCTTGATGTCAGCGGCTGTCTTTCTGACCTCTGCTGCCGCCTGTTCGACCTTATGCTCCACCTTCTCGGCTTTCTTCTCAACCTTTGCCGCTACTTTTTCAACTACGTTCGTTTTCGCTGCTTCCGGTGTCTTTTTCATTTCGGTCTTAGCTACAGCAGCTGTCTTCTTAGCCTCTGCCATTTTCTCTCCTCCATAATGACTCAACTGATAATTGTTTAAAAATTTGATGGTCAAATATGATTCTTATCTATATTATTCTTTTTTCTTTATTTTTTCAAGAATACCGGAAAAAAATCGGCGATTCGGATATAACTATGATAGAATGAAGCGCTTCGGTCGGCATTTCGTACAACGTATTTGCGCACACCTGAAGGATTTCAGGTGTGCGAAGGACGAAGCAATGCGCCGCTTATATATAAAAAAAGAGAGCTCTTCGAAATCGGATCCGGTAACGACGCGCGAGAGAATCTTGTGCAGAGATCGTTCGCACAAAAGGAACATCCCAGAACCACGCGTGCGACGCGCGAGAGAACCCCGGCCATTCGCGGGTAGGTGTTGTGGCCGTTAACGTAGAATGACGCGCGAGTGAACCCGGATGCGAATATGTTTCACCCGGGAAATCCGGAAGCAATTCCCGAACGATTGATATACTGATCCAGGGCCTTTTTCAGCTCACGGTTCTGTGGCAGAGTAAGCTCCGGGTCCATGGAAAGCAGGTCATTTACTGCCTGGGATGCTGCTTTCAGGATAGCGGAATCCCGGTAGATGTCCGCAATCTGGAAAACCGCGATGCCGCTCTGCCTTACGCCGAAGAGGTCTCCGGGTCCCCGCAGCTTTAGATCCTGTTCTGCAATATAGAACCCGTCGTTGGATTCGTTGAGAATTTCCAGCCTCTTTGAGGTCTCTTTTTTTCCATCGCCCTGCATGAAGATACAGTAGGACTGGGCGCTTCCCCGGCCGACCCTGCCGCGGAGCTGGTGAAGCTGGGCGAGGCCGAAACGCTCCGCATTCTCGATCATCATCACGGTGGCATTCGGCACATTGACGCCGACCTCTACGACCGTCGTGGAGACGAGAATCTGGATTTCCCCGGCGGCGAAGGCGTTCATGATCTCCTGCTTCTGCTGCGGCTTCATCTGGCCGTGGAGGGCTTCGACCCGGATGGCGGCGTCAAAACGCTTCCGTATCTTCTGGCAGTATTCCGTAACATTCTCGCAGGGGATTTCCTCATTGGGCTCGACCATGGGGCATATGATATAGACCTGATGTCCGTCCTCAATCTGCTTTTCCATAAAACGGTAGGCGGTCTCCCGGTAGGAGGTCCCGACGACACAGTTCCGGATGGGAAGCCGGTTCCGGGGCATATCGTCAAGTACGGAAATGTCCAGATCCCCGTAGAGGATCATCGCCAGTGTGCGGGGAATCGGCGTGGCACTCATGACAAGCACATTCGGAGGATACCCCTTCCCGGCAAGCGTCATGCGCTGTCGGACACCGAAACGGTGCTGTTCGTCCGTAATGACGAGACCTAGATTCGGATATGTGACGGCCTCCTGGATGAGCGCGTGCGTGCCGACGATCATCTTTGCCTCTCCGGAGGCGATTTTCTCGTATATTTCTCTTTTTTCCCTTGCCGTACAGCTGCCGCGCAAAAGAACGGGGCATGCGTCCTCGATGCCGCTGTTTTCAAGAAGTGCCGTGAGGGATGCGAAATGCTGCTCGGCGAGAACCTCTGTCGGAACCATGATTGCGCTCTGCCAGCCGTTTTCAAATGCCATGATCATGGCCAGAAAAGCGAGAATCGTCTTTCCGCTTCCGACATCGCCCTGAATCAGTCGTTCCATCAGCCGGTTCGATGCAAGATCCTTCTCCAGTTCGTTCCACACCCGCTGCTGAGCGCGGGTGAGACGATATGGAAGGCTGTCGATGACTTCCTCTGTCTTCCACACGGTCTTCATCGGAAAATGGTTGACTCTGTCGCGATTCCGGTCCTTCATACGGGCGATTCCCAGAAGAAAGAAAAAGAACTCATCGAAGCAGAGACGGTTTCGGGCAGAGAGGAGGCTGTCACGGGAATCCGGGAAATGAATCTGATCGAGCGCAAAATTTATCTCCGCAAGACCAAGAGGTTCACGGATTTCTTCCGGAAGGATTTCCGGGATGCGGTCCCGGGTCTGTATAAGCTGTGCCATGGCTTTTCGAATGGCCTGATTTGTGAGTCCCTTCGTCAGTGCATAGATCGGGAGCAGTTGTCCCCGCAGATGATCGTAAGCAGCCGGTGTGAAAAGCTCGGGATGCTCCATGATTCGTCTGCCGCTTTTTTCTATGACGGGCCCCCGGAAAATATAGACCATGCCGGGCTTCAGGGTGGAGGCGAGAAACGGCATGTGGAACCAGTTCACCTGAAGAGAACCGGTCTCGTCCTTGAGGACAGCCATGGTAATGGAATTTCCTCCAAATGTCCGGACCGAGGGCTTTCGGGTGATCCGTCCGAAGACGGCGTTTTTCTGACCGGGGACGGCCGCTCCGACGGAAACGGGCTCCTCGTATGAGTCATATTCTCTTGGATAATACCGGATCAAATCATTTGTGGTGAAAATTCCTGCCCGGTTGAACAGGATTTCGGACTTTTCCCCGATTCCTTTGAGGTTCCGGATGGAATGGGGAGGGATTTTTCTGGATGGCATATGTTCTTCCTCTGCAAAAGAAGCTGCCTCACCGGTCTTCTGACCGGACGGGCAGCTTCATAGATTTACGCGAACAGTGAGCCGCAGCCGAATGCGAAGTATTCGTGTGCGACTTTACTCAACGGACAGGATACAGTAGTAGACAGGCTGTCCGCCGTTGTTCACCTCGACGTCCACATCCGGGAACTTCCCGGTGATCTTTTGAGCAAGGCGGTTCGCGTTCTCTTCTGAGAATTCCTTACCAAAATATATGCTGATAAGCTCGGCGTCGTCGGACATCATCTTCTCCACGGATGCGAGAGAGGTATCCTCGATATCCTTGCCTACGGAGAGGATTCCGTCGTCGCCGACTGCCATGATGTCTCCCTGGTGAATTTCAACGTTATCGATCGTGGTATCGCGGATTGCGTAAGTTACCTCTGCGGTGCGGACATTTGCGATGGCATCCATCATTGCCGTTTGATTTGACTCCACATTCTGCGCGGGATCATATCCGAGAAGAGCGGTAATTCCCTGGGGAATCGTCTTCGATGGAATGACAATGATGTTCTTCTCCTTGACGAGCTCCTGTGCCTGGCGTGCGGCCATGATGATGTTCTTGTTGTTCGGGAAGAGGAAGATGTTCTCTGCGTTCACCTGATCGATGGCGTCCAGCACATCCTCGGTGCTCGGATTCATGGTCTGGCCGCCTTTGATGATGTAATCGGCGCCAAGACCCCGGAAAATTTCCTCAAAGCCGTCGCCGGCACAAACCTCGATGAAGCCTACCGCCTTGGCCGGCTGCGCTTTCCGGAGAAGCTCCTCCGCCTGATCCTTGGAGGCCTTTGCCGCATCCTTGATGAGCTTTTCGTGATGCTCAATCATGAGGTTGTCGATGTGGACCGTCTTCAGCTGCCCGAGTGTCAGTGCCCTGGTGAGAACCGCGCCCGGCTCATTGGTGTGCACATGAACCTTCAGTTCCCTGGCGTCGGGGATGATGACAACCTGCTCTCCGGTCTGCACAAGAAAGGCGCGAAGCTCATCAATCTGTGCCTGCGGGAGAGATTTCCCGCTGCTGATGATAAATTCTGCGCTGTAGATGAAACGCGGCTTCGCGGGTGCGGCCTCCTCGACTGCCTCCTCTTCCGCTGCCTTTTCCTTCGCTTTTCCGAGATCCGGATCGACTTCCTTTCCCATGAGTCCGTCATAGGCACCCTCGAGGATGGTCATGAGTCCCTCACCGCCGGAATCCACGACGCCCGCTTCCTTGAGTACCGGGAGCATATCAGGCGTCTTTGCCAGAACCTCGTTGCCATAATCAATGATATTCTTGATATAGACGTCGAGCGTCATCTGCGCATCTACAAGCTTGCGGGCGATTTCCGCCATTCCCTTTGCAACGGTGAGGATGGTGCCCTCCTTCGGCTTGATGACTGCTTTATAGGCGGTTTCCACTGCTTTTTCGCAGGCGTCCGCAATCATGGGAATATCGATCTCATCGGAACCCTTTACGGTCTTGGTGAATCCGCGGAAAAGCTGAGACAGAATGACACCGGAGTTCCCTCGTGCGCCCCGGAGAGAACCGGAGGAAATCGCCTTTGACAGATCCTTCATATTCATGCTGTCGATATCCTGCACCATCCGGACTGCAGACATGATCGTCATCGTCATGTTCGTACCGGTATCGCCGTCGGGAACCGGGAATACGTTTAGTTCATTGATCCAATCTTTTTTGGCATCCAGATTCTGGGCGCCGGTTAAAAACATATGCGCCAACAGACTGGCGTCAATTGTATTTTCAGCCAAAACAATATCCTCCTAAGAGATCAGTCTATTACCCGTACGCCTTCCACAATGATGCGTACATGCTCCACCTTCATCCCGGTAAACTCCTCAAGCTGGTACTTTACACTGTCGATCAGATTCTGCGCCACGGTCGAAATACTCACACCGTAGGCGATGATTACATGGAATTCCAGAGAGATTTTATTCGCATTTATGGTTACGTTGATGCCGTGCTTCAGGCTGTCCTTCTTCAGAAGACGCACGAGGCCGTCTTTCATATTGACGGCAGCCATTCCGACGATTCCGAAGCACTCAACAGCGACACTTCCGGCATAGGTAGCGATGACATCAGGATTGATGACGACTTCGCCAAGTTCCGAATTTACCCGTCCTTTCATCTCCTGCTCCTTTCTGGTATCGATGATTTATGGATTTGTGAGCGGTTGCCTGTCCGGCAATTCCGAAAAACCCAATTTAACAGCCTTTAGTATAGCGTAAAAGATCGTGCTTGTGAAGCGAAACCTGCCGACTCAGCCTTTTTCCGTCTTTCTCCATTGGGAGCAGCTTCTGCATAATGGTAGTTGAACTTCGGACTGAATTATTTCGATCTGTAAGCGCAGAAGGAGCGCAGGTGGATTTTCTGCTTTGGCATAAATCCGTCTGCGCTCTTTCTTTATACGTTTTTTCCGATATCTTCTCCTTTCCGATGGTACTGCTCTTAATCTGTAAGCTTTAAGCGTTTCGCGCGCGGATCCTGTCGGTGGCTTCCCTGGACAGAGCAGTGATTTCTGCAAAGCGACCATCTTCGATCAGGTCCTTCGGGCAGACCCAGCTTCCGCCGACAGCCGAAACACAGGAAAGCTTCAAATACTCTTCCATATTATCGCTGTTTACGCCTCCGGTGGGAAGAAATTTGAGATCCGGAAAGGGGGCGTGGAGCGCCTTGATGGCGGATACGCCTCCATAGAGCTTTGCCGGGAAAAATTTAACCATGGAGAGCCCCATCCGGACACATTCGGTAATTTCCGTGGGGGTTGCGCATCCCGGGACGACCGGAATTTCGTTTTCCTGACAGTACCGGACGATATCGGCGGAAAATCCGGGGGCTACGATAAACTGCGCACCGTTTTCCAGAGCCTGTACGCATTGTGTCATGGTCAGGACCGTTCCTGCTCCGACATGCATGTCCGGCACTTCATGAGAGACGTTTGCAATGGCCTGAGCCGCTGCCCTTGTGCGGAAGGTAATCTCCATGAAGTTAATACCTCCTGCAAGAAGAGCCTTTGCCAGCGGAACGGCGCTATCTGCGTGATCGAGCGCGACTACCGGGACGATTCCGGTAATCGCAATCTGCTCTGGGAACTTCGATTGTGATGCTGAAGAATTATTGGTATTCATTTTGATTCCTCCGTAGTGAAATGCGTATGGGTAAACTGCTGCAGTATGTGTCGGTCGGGAAGCGCGTCATTATCTCCGGGCGCGGCAATCATAAGCGCTCCCATGGCATTGCCTCTCCGAACGGCTTCTTGCATATCCAGGCTTTCGAGCAGTGCGGAAAGGACACCTGCGGCAAAGGCATCTCCGGCGCCGACCGTATCGACAATTTGTGGTACAAAGAATCCGGGGACGTCTCCTCTTTCACCGTCAATGGTCTGATAATAAGCTCCCTGCGCGCCGTTTTTGATGATGACGGCTTTTTGTGTGCCATGTTCAAAGTAATAATCGGCGATCGCTTCCGGTTTACTCTTCCCGGTCAGGAGTCTTCCTTCGGCGATTCCCGGCATCACAAGATCGGATCGAAAAGCCAGAGCGTTGATTCTGGAGATCATCTGGTCTTCGGACTTCCAAAGGCTGAGGCGCAAATTGGGATCAAAGGTGAGGAACGGTCGATTAGCGGCGCTCCACGCCATATCCTGAATCCGAAGGGATGTTTCATAACAGCTTTCAGAGAGAGCGGCCGTAATCCCGGTCAGGTGGATGATATCGTTATCGGAGGCGGAAATATTCGCAAGCGAATCCGGAGATAGGTGCGATGCAGCCGAGGTTTTTCGCATATAAAAAACTTCAGGGTCTCCCTGCTCCGTCTTCGTTTTAAAATAGGTTCCGGTCAGATGGTCAGGGTCAATCTTTACCGCCGTCGTGTCAATGTGTTCTTTTTGCATTTTGCCGAGCAGAAAGCGGCCGGCAAAGTCATCGCCTACCGCAGAGAGGTAGGTTACCGTGTGACCAAGCCTTGAAAGACCGATGGATACATTGAGTTCTGCTCCGGCTGCCGCCTTCTGAAAATGTGTGACTTCAGAAAAACTTCCGGTTTCCTGCGGAATCCAGACAAGCAGCGGCTCTCCAAAAGTCAGTACATGTGTCATGTTGTTACCTCCGGCGTTATGGTATAAGCTATGGACTTCCCGACATCATGAATTTACGTAATTCTCATACAGCGATAGTTCGTGGATGTCCGAGAGTAGAAAAAGGTAATTTTACGTGTGAAAATTTTCAGACTCCGGAATAAGCGGAAAATCCGCCGTCGATCGGGATGACAACGCCTGTGACAAAGCCGGACATTTTCTCATTCAGCAGATACAGCAGGGTTCCGTTGAGCTCTTCTGGTTCTCCAAAGCGGTTCATAGGTGTCGCCGCAAGGATTTTTTTTGTCCGAGCAGTCGGATTGCCATCGGCGTCAAACAGAAGGTCCCGGTTCTGATTTGTCACAAAAAATCCAGGCGCCAGTGCATTGACGCGTATGCCGGCTCTGGAGAAGTGAACGGCAAGCCACTGAGTAAAATTACTGATGGCAGCTTTTGCTCCGCTGTATGCGGGGATCTTTGTCAGTGGGGTGAAAGCGTTCATAGAGGAAATGTTGATGATGCTTACGTTCTTCTTCCCGATCATATCCTTTGCGAAAACCTGTGTAGGAAGCAGGGTGCCGATGAAATTGAGGCTGAACACAAACTGCACGCCCTGTGGATCGAGATCGAAAAAGCTCACCGTTTCCGGATCCATTTCGTCGCCGGGTTCGAAATATTCCTTGTCTGTATTTGCCCTTTTGTTGTTGCCGCCGGCACCGTTGAGAAGAATGTCGCAGCTTCCGAGATCGGTGAGAACCTGTTCGTGTACCTGCTTCAGGCTTTCAAGCTCCAGAACATTTGCCTTATATGCCTTTGCGATTCCGCCGGAAGCGCAGATCTCGTCGGCTACTTTCTGAGCGGCTTCCTGGTTCAAATCCAGGAGAGCAACCTTTGCTCCCTGTTCTGCGAGTACTTTTGAGAACATCCCGCACAATACACCGCCGGCACCGGTCACAACCGCTACTTTATCGTTGATATCTAATGAATAATCCATGTTTTTTCCTCTCTTTATCCAATGTTCGATAATTAAATGTTCGAGTATTAATTGTTCCATTATGAAAGGCTCAATTACGGCTGTTTTTCTCGATGGCCTCCCAGAGACCGTTGATATAGGCGGCGCCGAGCGCACGGTCATAAAGTCCGTAACCGGGCATGGCTTTTTCGCCCCAGATCATTCTTCCGTGATCGGGTCGGATGGGGCCGTCAAAACCGATATCGTGCAGAGCTTTTACGATTTCATACATATCAAAGGAACCGTCTGAGGAAAGATGCGCCGCCTCCTCGAAGTCCTGCTGTGAATGGAACTTGAGATTCCGAACATGCGCAAAGTGAATTCTTCCCTTCAGGGAACGAATGATATCGGGGAGATCATTCTGTAGATTTGTTCCAAGGGAACCGGTGCATAAGGTAACGCCGTTATGCGGATCATCGACCATATGCATCATGCGAAGGAGGTTTTCTTTGTTGATTATGATTCTGGGAAGTCCGAAGACACTCCATGCCGGATCATCCGGGTGGATCGCCATATAGATATCGTACTTCCGGCAGACCGGCATGATTCTCTCCAGGAAATATTTCAGGTTGTCGAACAGGTCCTCTTCTGTTACTCCTTTATATTCGGCAAAGAGCTCCTTGACATGTGCCATGCGTTCCGGTTCCCATCCCGGCATGACAGATCCGTTCATGTCGCAGGCAATGGACTGGAACATTTCTTCGGGAATCAGTGCATCCACAGCCTTCTGGGTATAGGCAAGTACGGTGGAGCCGTCCGGCCGTTTCCGCGCCAGCTCTGTTCTGGTCCAGTCAAAGACCGGCATAAAGTTGTAGCAGACCATATGGATATCTTCTTTTCCGAGATTCTCGAGCGTTTCGATATAGTGATCGATCAATACATCCCGATCCGGTTTTCCAAGCTTGATATCTTCATGTACATTTACGCTTTCAATTCCGGCTATCTCCAGGCCCGCAGATTCCACCTCTTCTTTTAAGGCGTTAATGCGCTCCCGGCTCCAGACCTCTCCCGGTTCTGTATCATACAGGGTAGTAATTACTCCCCGGACGCCCGGGATCTGACGGATCTGTTCGAGGGTGACGGTGTCGAATTTTTTTCCATACCATCGCAGTGTCATTTCCATGGTTCTTTTTCTCCTTTTCGTTTGCAGAGCATGTGTTCTATCTGGATTGTGAGGAAAACGCTTTCTCTCTTCCGGTTCTTTATCTCTTTACAATTCAAAATATTCTTTCGCGTTCCGCAGGGAAATGCGTTCAATCAGATCGTTCAGATAACCGCGATCATCCGGATATTCTCCGTTTTCCACCCACTGTCCGATCTTTCGACATAAGATTCTCCGATAGTATTCATGTCGAGAAAAAGACAGGAAGCTTCGGGAATCTGTTACCATACCAATGGAGGTCGAGAGCAGACCGAGATTGGCAAGACTGTCCATCTGCTGCTCCATTCCTCTACGGTGATCGCAGAACCACCAGGCGGTACCCAGCTGAATCTTTCCGCGGATGCCGCGGGAGTTACTCTGGTAATTACCTGCCATTGCCGCAAGCATGTCTGCGTCTTTCGGATTCAGGTAGTACAGGATGGTTTTGGGAAGCTCATCTGTCTGATCCATAGCATCCAGCAGAGCGGCGAGCTCCGGCGCGTAATTGAAATCATTGATGCTGTCGAATCCGGTATCCGGTCCGAGTTTCCGGTACATGCGAGTGGAAGTGTTTCGGATGGCTCCGATGTGAAGCTGCATGGCAAGGTCTCTGTGCGCGTACATTTTCCCCAGGTATGTCAGCAGGAATCCGTGGTACATTCCACAGTCTGTTTCTGTGAGCGCCTCACCGCGCAGTCTTTTCTGCAGGATCTTGTTTACCTGGTCCTCCGTGGCCGGGATATAGAAGTGATTCTCCAGACTGTGGTCTGTGACACGGCACCCGGCTTTTACAAAAAAGTCAAGACGAAGCTCCAGAGCTTTTAGAATGCCTTTGATATTGTCGCAGGGGACATTCGTAAGATCTTCCAGTTTCTTGAGATATTCCGGAAAACCCTCCTTCTCAATGCCGAGCGCCTTTTCCGGACGGAATGTCGGATAGACGTGAAAGGCATCTTCTTCCGATGCGAGAAGCTCATGATAATGCAGGGAGTCTGCGGGGTCATCCGTGGTGCAGAGAACCTGAACCTGCATCCTTTTCAGCAGGTTTCGGACGGAAAAATCCTTTTGGGAAAGCTTTTGGTTGCAGGCATTCCAGATTTCCGGAGCGGTTTCCGGAGAAAGACACTCGTCAATTCCGAAATATCTCTGAAGCTCGAGATGCGTCCAGTGATACAGCGGGTTCCCAACGCTGTTCCGGATGGTATCCGCCCATGCCAGGAATTTTTCGTAGGGATCCCCGTCACCGGTGACAAGTTCTTCCGGAACTCCGTTTGCCCTCATTGCGCGCCATTTATAGTGATCTCCGGCAAGCCAGGCTTCGGTAATGCTGCGATAGCACGGGTCCTCATAGATCTCTTGAGGGCTGAGATGATTGTGGTAGTCGATAATGGGGCTTCGGCTGGCCGCGCTGTGATATAGTTCGCGGGCGATATCCGTGTCGAGAAGAAAATCCGGATCCATAAATTTTTTCATGTGATTCCTCCGTGTTTCTTTCTGCTTTTACAAGGGAACTGTTAGATCCTATGATACCTGGTCTGCTTCGGAGGGCCCATTGTGTTCCTTGTCGGATACATTGCAAAAATTGCTGTATCATGGTATGCTCTTCGAAAATGCAAACGGTCTGGTTAGCGAAAAGGTATGTGATGGACAAGGCGGTAAGTAAGGGTGAGATGCATGGAACAACCCGCATCAGGGGGCAGAAATGAAGAATGAACTGAGGTCGCCTTTTGCGCAGCGGCAATATATGTTATCGGGAGATTTTGAGCTGTATTATTATGATGATCAGACACTGACTTCGGTGGAGAACCATACGCACAGTTACTGGGAATTTTACTTCTTTCTTGAGGGAAGCGCGGAAATGTATCTGAAAAATCAGCCGGTTTCGCTGTGTCATGGGGACATTATAGCAGTTGCACCAAAGGTTCCGCATCATGCGGCGATTCATTCGGAAAAGACTTCTTACCGACGGTTTATTTTCTGGGTGAGCTGCTCGTTTCTGGAGAAGCTAATGGAGAGTTCGCCGGATTTCGGCTATTTGACGGAGCGGGCATCGGAAAACGGGTATCTGATTTTTCATGTAGAGGATCTGATCTTCAATGCAGTGCAGGCGGAGATTTTTGAGTTCCTGGAGGAAATCCATTCCCGGAGATTCGGGCGGGAGGCCCGTCTTATGCTGCTCGCCGGCCAACTTCTTCTGGAAATCAGCCGTATTTATCATGAACAGAAAAATCAAAGGGAAGACAATGGAGAACCGCTCTATGACAATATTGCACATTTCATTGAAGGGCATCTGGATGAATCTCTCTCTCTCGATCTTCTGGCGCAGCATTTTTTTGTGAGCAAATATTATATTGCACATCTTTTCAAGGACAATATGGGAATTTCGGTTCATCAGTACATACAAAAAAAGCGGCTTCTGATGAGCCGCAATGCTATTTTGAATGGCGTCGGTGTAAATGAAGCCTGCCTCATGTATGGCTTTAATGATTACTCTGTTTTCTATCGTGCATTTGTACGGGAGTATGGCATCTCTCCAAAAAAATACAGAGAAAGAATGCTGAATGCCTCTAAAGAGAAGGAATGGGTGTAGAGAACACGATAGAAAGGAATCAGAAAGGAGCCTCTGCATGATTGTTTATACGACTTACGGAAAATTTCAGGAAGAAATGAAACGTTATCATCAGCGAACCGGAAGGAGGCTGCGTTGCAGCCTCTGTTGGAATATTCTATGACTTTTTGATTTTGGTTAGCTCTGCATTTAGTGTTCGAATTTCCTCTTCGGAATAGTCTGGCTTTGCGAATGCAAAAAATTTGTCGAGCTCGAAAGTACCGACCATATCTCGCATGCCAGCTCCTACATCAGGCATTCTTCTGTCGATTGTCTGCATTGCCTTCTCGTTCGCCAGCAATTCGTTGATGGTGCTTCGAATAGATAAGAAACCTTCGGGAAACAGCTCAGCTTCTTCTTTTTCATCCAGGAACCAGTTGCGGACATTTAATCCGGGATGCTGATCTACATAGGTGTAGGAAGGATCTTCTTCCGTCTTCCGATAAAAGGTGGCTTCATCGCTGGTGTGCCCTGACTGTGCTGTAATCCTGTTTGCCCCCATGTTCAGTGCTATATTAGAAAAAACAGTGTTTCCATTTAATACAGCTTGCGTGACTGTCTTACCGTTAACGGTGAGTGTTACGTTTGGCTGATTTGAATATACCTTAACGGAAATCGATTCTTCCGCCCGGTTTTGATAACGTTTGCCTGCTATATAAACAAAGGGGTCTTTTGCCCACATCGCTTTATAATAGAAAAAGCTGTCTTTCCGGGTCTGTCTGTCAAAGGTTACCAGACCTTTGATGTTTCTGTTTTTAACGTCAGCGGTTTGCCGGATAGGACTGGTGAAATCGAACATATTCCATACAAAGCTGCCCCAGACGAAATCGCGCTGTGCGATCATTGGATATACGGTCTCGTGATAGAGGGCCTGGAATTCTTCTGAATAATCATTTACCTTTGGATCTGCACTGTGAAATTTTATGTTTGCGTCTGCTCCGTATTCCGATATTGCAAGCGGCATATTGGGATTAGTCTTATGAAAATCGTCTAAGAATTTACCATTGTCCGCGAAGTCTCCATAATACCAGCCGTAATATATATTATATGCGGTAACATCGGTGATTTGGTTCAGAGTACTTTCAGGATGTACCACATTCAGATTGGCACATGCGGTTAGACGGGTTGAATCCAGTGCGTGCGCTATCTCGTTTAAGGCCTTCATCTTTTCGGCCATAAACGGAAATTCCCCGTAAATCGCGATCTCATTCTGGAGGCCCCAAAAACAAATGCTGGGATGGTGCATGTTTTGAAGGACCATTTCTTTCAATTGTTGTTTGGCATTTGCAAATAATGTCTCGTTTTCCGTGAGTTTTAATAGTGGGATTTCCGCCCAGACAACAAAGCCATATTTATCACATAGATCGTAAACTTCCGTTGGATGCGGGTAATGCGATAAACGAATGGCGTTGGCTCCTATTTCATGAATAAGAGCGATATCTCTTTGCCACTGGTCCATTGTAGCGGCGGAAAAGACGGAATCAGAATCCTGATGCTTTGCTACACCGTGAAGTTTCATGTGGTGATCGTTGAGGAAGAAGCCGTTCTCTGGATCAATCGATATCTTTCGGAAGCCGATCTGTTTTTCGATAGTGTCTATGACTTGTCCATGGAGAAGGAGATCCGCTCTGGCGGTGTATAATTTGGTATCATCAAGACCGTTCCAGAAGACAGGATTTTTTATTTCACAAACCTTTTTCAGACCATCTGTTTTTTCAAACTTGAATTCGGACGGATTTAACTGGTTGATTGAATACCGGATGCCAATATCGTCGTCTCCCAGCACATGAGCTTCTGCCCAAAGCTCGCCACAGCCATTGGGATTTATTCTGGATTGAAAAACGACACCGTCACATCCGTAATAGGTTCTGTCAAAGCAGGTCGAAGAAGTTGTGATCAGCTCTACCTTTCTGTGAATACCGCCAAAAGAAGCAAAATCTCCGGACAATGGGGACACGGTTTCGTTTTTGGCGTTGCTGACAAGTACAGTAAGTACGTTATCTCCGGCGATCAGATTATTTGTCAGTTCGACTGCAAATATAGTATATCCGCCTTCGTGACAGCCGACTTTGCTTATGTGTGATAAAGAAGCAATAGAAGTGCAAAAAATTTTGCCGTTCCTATCCGACACTTGGCCATTGTGTCGGATAGGTCGGGCGGTTATTCGGGCAAGTCAATCTTGCCGACAAAGCTGTAATAAATCTCAATGTCCTGCCTGCGGGTGCCGTTCTCATCATAGCTGCACTCATGCACCACAATTTTCTCGATCATTTCCCGCAAGAGAGTGGGGGTCAGTTCTTCAAAGGCAAGGTGCTTGCGGACAATGCCCATAAATTTCTCGGCGTTGACGGTAGCTGCCTGTGACTTGTCCAGTTCGGCTTGCAGGGCGGCGGCTCTCTTTTTCAGCTCCGCTTGCTCGGCTTCGTAGTCAGCCGACAGTTCCATGAAACGCTCATCGCTGATTTTGCCGTTTACATTGTCCTCATACAGCCGCTTGATAATGCGGCTGATTTCAGAAATGCGTTCCTGCGCCTGTTCAAGCTGCTTGATGGCTGCGGCGGTCTTTCGCTTGCCGCCGATCTCGTTCTGCTGGACAAGTAGTTTCACAAACCGGCTCTCATGCTTGGCTGCGTATTCGGTCACTTGCCGGAGATTTGCCAGGACACCAGCGGTCAACAGATCGGTGCGGATAAAGTGCGCCGTACAGTTGCGGGTGCGCTTCTTGTAGCTGCCGCAGATGTAGCAGTCCTGTTTGCGGTCTTTGTTCTGATACCGCTGCTGATACAGCACATGGCCGCAGTCGGCGCAGAACAAAATCCCGGAGAACAGCCCCACTTCATCGTAGCGGTTCGGGCGTTTGCGCTGTTTGCGTAACTCCTGCACCCGTTCCCATGTTTCCTTGTCGATGATCGGCTCATGGTGGTTCTCGAAAATGGCCTGCTTCTCGACGGGGTTCTCTATGCTGTGCTTGACCTTATAAGAAGGCTTTTCCGTTTTGAAGTTCACCAGACATCCGGTGTACTCTCGGTTTTCGAGGATATGAACGACGGTGTTGGTCGCCCATTTGCACTCATAGCCTGGGTGATAACGGCGGGTGCTGCCTGTCCGCTGATATTCCAGCGTCCCCGGCGTGGGGATTTGCTGCTCCGTCAGCATACGGGCAATCTTGGTCGGGCCGTTCCCGGCAAGGCAAAGCTGGTAAATCTGCTGCACCACCGGGGCGGCTTCCTCGTCTATAATAAAATTCTCGTCCTCGTCCATCACATAGCCGTAAACCGGCTTGCTGGTAACAGGCTTGCCGCTCATGCCTTTTGACTTTTTCACTGCCTTGATTTTCTTGCTCGTATCTCTCACCAGCCATTCATTGAACAGATTTCGCAGCGGGGTAAAATCGTTGTCCATGCCCTCGCTGGCACTGTCCACATTATCGTTGACAGCGATAAAACGCACACCCTTTTGAGGGAACAGCATTTCCGTGTAAAACCCTACCTGCAAGTAGTTTCGCCCTAACCGGCTCATGTCCTTGACGATGACCGTACCCACTTTCCCGGCTTCAATGTCCGCAAGCATGGCTTGAAATCCGGGCCGCTGGAAGTTCGCGCCGGAAAAACCGTCGTCGGTGTACCAGCGCAGATTGGTAAAGCCGTTCTGTTTTGCGTAGGTTTCGAGTATCCTTTTTTGGTTCGATATGGAATTACTCTCGCCTTGCAATTCATCCTCGTGGGACAATCTCGGATAAAGGGCGGTAATGAGGTTTTGGGTGGCTTGTCTTAACATAAAATCCTCCGTTTCCGACAGCCAGCCCCACTATTCCGTGGTTTCATTGTACCACGGAACGGCGGGGGCTGTACAGCGGCAAAAGCGTTAAATTTGCTTCTTTACAGCTTTTCAATTTTCCGATTTTTATGGTATGGGTTGTCGTCCCATATTTGCAGTAGAAAAGTTCATAACTCCGTGGTATACTCTGATTTAACAAAAAAATCAGAAGTTAAAGGAGAAAACATGAAGTATACAATAGATGAATTAACCGCGGCCAAAAGGCAAATTGATTCAACTCTGCACAAGCTAAGAGAAACAGTAAAAACATTTGAATCAAAGGATAATTCCGAGCGTTATAAATCACAAATCACATTGGCAAAGAGAAGAATAAAAGCCTTTGAAATTGCAAATTATTTTATAGAGAATGAGATTAAGAATTGCTAAAGCACTTCCGATTTTCGTTCCAGCGGTCATGCTCCCTGGCATGGCCGCTTTTCCATGCCCCGGTTCACGCCGGATAAGTCGGCTCCTGTGTAGCAGCGGCTTCCGCTTCCAGTACCCGCGCCATTTTGTCGGCGGCTGTGGTTGTGGTGTCTTTCTTGAAATAGCCGGACACGACAAGGACGGAATTGCCCATGCGGATTTCCGTCACACAGTCAGGGCGGCGGGTGGTGCGGGTGTCGTGCTGCTTGTTATCTGCCATAGGCAATACTCCTTTCAGTCGGTAATCAGTTTCTTCATGCTCTCCATTTTCCGCTTGGCGGTTTCCTGCCGGAAGTTGTCGCCGGTAAAGCGTACCGGGACGCACATGGAAAGCAGGCGGTCATAAATCCGGGAATGGGCGGTGTCCTCCGGGTTGTGCAGGTCGTCCAGCGTAAGGTTGGTCGTGACGATCAGCGGCTTGCCGCTGCGGTAACGGCTGTCAATCACATTGAACACCTGTTCCAGCCCGTATTCCGTCCCGCGTTCCATGCCGAAGTCGTCAAGGATCAGCAGCGGATAACGACAAAGGCGGGAAATGTACTCG
Source organism: Bilifractor sp. LCP21S3_F8 (assembly GCF_052117805.1). NCBI lineage: Bacteria > Bacillati > Bacillota > Clostridia > Lachnospirales > Lachnospiraceae > Bilifractor > Bilifractor sp. LCP21S3_F8. The sequence goes on from NZ_JBQKIK010000013.1 coordinate 75,412, forward strand.
TTGCGCCCCTCAAAGCTGGCGGCAAGGTCATTGAGGATAAGAGCAAAGTTCGTCATGCGGACGGGGATTTCTTTCTCCATGAGGGCGTTTGCGATACAGCCTGCAAGGTAGCTTTTGCCGGTGCCTACGCCGCCCCAGAACAGGCAGCCGATATTGTCTGTCCGCATATCTTCCCAATGCTCCACATACCGGCGGGCAAGCCCGGTCTGCGGGTTCCTGCCGTTGTCGTTCTCGAAAGTCCAGTCCCGCATGGTGGGGTCGGTAAAGCCCCGGCGTTTCAGTTCTTCCACGGTGTCAAGGTGTCTGCGCCGCTTTTCGGCGGCTTCCCGTTCCTCGCGGGCGGTTCTCTGGCAGTCGCACTCTGCCGGGTGGCGGTCGCGCCCGAAGATAGCGGCCTTATCCGGCGCAAAATAGGCTTCTTTCGGCTTGCGGCACTTGCCGCAGTACAGTAAACCGTCCTCGCCGGTGTAGTCCTCCGGCTCCGGGATGGTGGTCGTCATATTCTCCAAAACCGCGTTGATTTCATTCTTCATAAACTCTCGCCCTCCTTGCATGAGTAGTCTGGTATGCCCTTTTTAGGGGCTTCCTTTTTGTCGTTCCCCGCCCATATCCGCAGGGCGGCGGCATAGTTCTGGTAGCTTTTCCCGTTGGCGGCAAGGTAGCGGCTCATTTCCTCGATGAACCGTTCCAGCCTGTCAGGGTACTCTGCCTGCAACTCGTCGTATTCGGTCTGTGACAGAAAAATATTTCCATATCGGCCATAGGGCGCGGACGGCCCCCCCACTCACTCCCTTTGTTTGGCTCTCTGTAAGGTTGTTTATAGTAGTTTGGTTAGGGGACGGTTTTCCGACCATCATAAGGTCGGTTTTCTGACCATCAGTAGGACGGTTTTCCGGCTCTATGAGGGGCGGACTTCCGGCCATCAGTTGGTCTGAAAACTGTACCTGTGGCACTGGCGGTACTTTGACATAAAGCCGGTTCGGTGCGGAGAAGCCGCCCCGTTCCCGTTCCAACAGCCCCGCCGTGTCCAGTTCATTAAGCGCCCCCTTGATGGTGGTGCTGCCTTTATCCAGTATTTCTGCTATCTCCGCGATGGGATAGATAATATAAATCCTGCCCTCGTCGTCCAGCCACTTGTTTTTCTGGGAGAGGGTGGAACGGTCTAACAGCAGCGAATACAGCAGCTTGGCGGTCTGTGAAATCTCCATTTTCAGCAGGAAACGGGGATACGGCAGATAGGCGGGCAGCCGCGTGTCTGCCCTGATATAATCAGCGATAGGATCACCTCCCTGTGTTCGGGTTGATTTTGGCGTATTGTCACGCATTAAAACGCCGTTTCCGGGGGAAAAGGATAAATGTATCGCGTACCCTTTGACACCCACGAAAAAAGCCTTGATTTATGCGGGTTTGAAAGGCTCTAAAGCGTGACATCTCTGCCTTTGTTTCCGCTTTCTCTCGGCGGCTTTGATTTTCTTCATGCGCCCGGCGCAGTCGGGGCAGTATTTTCCCCGGTTGGATTTGGGGACAAAGGCCGCCCCGCAGACGGCACACCGTTTCCGGCTTCCCCGGCACAAGAGGGCTGCGGCCAGCTCCCCGTCAAGGGGCAGGACAGCCACACGGAACCAGTGGCACATGAGGGAAAAGGAAATGCTCTGGACGCACACGCAAGGCTCCCCGTCGTCCAATAGCAGGCAGTTCCCCTCATCGTAGTTACAGCACTCATGTACCAGCCGCCGCGCCCGCCGGTGCTGGCGGTAGTCCATGTGGGGCAGGTTATCGCTCATGGCTCTGCTCCTTTCTGCGGTGCGGCTCGTCCCGGCGCAAAATCTGGTCGATGTTCCGCTTGACGGTCTGCAACTCCTTGAACCGCTGTTTCTGTTCGTGATAGGTGTTATACAGGCCGTCTTTCTCGGAGATAAGCTGCTCGATCTCGGCCTGCAACGCTTTCCGGGCGGGCAGCTTGGTAATGCCATGCGCCTTGAAATACCGGGCTGCTGCGTCGGCTATGATAAAATCGCTCTCATGGGCCTGCCGGTATGCGGCGCGGGCTTTCTCGGATTTCTGTGCCCGCAGCCCGTCGCGGGCGGCCTTGGTCTGGGCGTAGGCCAACACCTGCCGCTGCAACTTCTTTTTCCCTTGCAGCTTCGTTTCCAGTGCTTTCAGTTCGCCGCTGGTCTGGCGCATTTTCTGATAGGCGGTGTCAACGGCGGCTTCTAACTGCTCCGGGGAAGTAAAGCCGTATTGCTGGTAGACGGACAGCGTTTTGGCGGCCTGCTTCAGATTGTGTATCTTCGCCCAGCGTTCATAGCCCCGGCCTTTGCCCTCGGCCATTTTCTGCTCAATGTCCACAAGCCGCTGCACTCCGTCCTGTTTCGGGGCGGCTATCTCGGCTCTGGCAACCTGCAAGCGGTCTTTTATGGTGCGTGGGGGATCGGGGGATCTGGCTGGCGCTTCGGCTGCTCTGGCGGCGTTTTGCTCTAAAACGGCAAAGACAGCGGCGCGGTCAAAATCGTCGCCCAGCTTCCGGGCGGTAATTGGCTTTGTCCTGTCCGGCGTGAGGTAGGAAAGCCGCCCCCGGCTCTCCTTGACGGTCACACCCTCCTGCAGCAACAGAGAGGAAAACTCGTCAAAGCTGGCGGCGGTGGCAAGGGCTTTCCGTAGGGTCTGCCGCAGCTTCTCCTTGTTCGTTTCAAACTTGGTCTGCCGGGGCGTGATACTATCGGCAATCATGGGGGCGTTCTGCTTGTCCAGCGCGGCCTGTCCCTTTTTCTGCGCCCAATACTCCCGGTCGGTGACGCGGTTCTTGCTGCCGTTCAAGAGGTCGATTTGATAAAGCCCCTCCCGGTGGCACATCTCCATGACTTCGGATTTGAAGTAGCGCAGGGCAGCGTCGGTACATCGGTGCTTGCAGCCGACTTTCGTATCGGCCGGCCTGTCCATGTAGGGCAGGAACGGCACTTCCTCAATCCGCAGGCTGTTTATGACGATATGCACATGAATGTTGCCGCTGTGGTTATGCCCGTCCGGGTGGGTGCAGACAAGGGCCTGGTGGCCGGGAAAATGCTCTTTACAGAATTGTTCCCCCAACGCCTGCGCCCGGTCTACGGTCAGGCCGTTGTCCGGCCCGTCCCGCGGGTCAAAGCTGATGATGTAGTGGTGGCTTTTCACATCTTCCCGCCGCTGGTTTTTCTGATAGCGGAGATTGGCCCGCATACACGCAACGGCAAAATCCTCCCCGCCGCAGTTCAGCGTAGACAGCCGGTAGTCCTCGCGGGGGATAAGCCTGCCGGTTTCATCAAGGACGGGCTTCATGGTAAATTCGTCATGCTCAAAGAGCAGGTATTGTTCGGCGGCTCCGTAGTCGGCGTTTTTAGAGTTGATATGTTTGAGTGTTGCCAACCGCGTCACCTACTTTCTTTAAGACTTCATACTTGAGGGCGGCAAGGTCGGCTATGGCGGCGCGTACCTCGCCGGACAACGCATGATAGGGCGCGCCGTACTCGTTCAGATACCGGGCAATCTGGTTGAGGTTGCCGCCGATCCTGCCGTACTCGGCTGCGAGCTTCCCGACAGCGGAGAGCAGTTCGTCATTGACCGACGACACATGGAGTACGGGGCGTATGGTGGTACGCCGGATCGCCTGCCGGAGAAATTCCGACTGGCTGATACCATAGGGCGCAAGCCGCGCTGTGAAGTCGGCGTATTCATCTTCGGTCAGCCGGGTTTTCACAACGCGGCTGCGGTGGGGTGTGTTGTATTTTTTTCGCATGGTCGTGACCTCCTTTCTTGCCGCATGAGCGCGGCGGGGATAAGCGGCGCAAGCCGCATAGCAGGGTTTGGGGAAGGCACTCCCCAACAAGTTTCCCGCGAGGGGCAAAACCGCAGAATTGCGGATTTTGGCACCGTGGTAGAAACTTGCTCTCCGTGACTGCAAACTTTCTCTCACTTCCGTCCGCCACTTTTTTGGAAAACTGCAACCACAAAAGTTTGTTTCTCTTTTTCTGCTACTACTAATCCTGTAAAGGGCATTCCTGCCCGCTTTCGCTAAAATGACACCGGACGCAGTGGTTTCTACCCGGTGTTGGAGAAATCCTTTCTCTTTGCCCTCTACTACGGGTAAATGCTCCAAATGCCAAACACCAGGGCAGAAAAATTCCCTCCTCGCTTACTACTACAACCGGCAGGGGGCAAAATGGCCGGGAGCGGAGCCGGACAACAAAAAAAGCAGTAAATCTTTTTCAAGACTTACTGCTTTCGCTGGCCGCGTCGGTGGCGGCTGGTATTCAGTTTTTATGACTTGTCCGGTGGTTCGTCAAGCCGGAACTTGAATTGACAGTCAATTAACCGCTGCTTTACATAGTCCTCCACCTCGGCGTTGACCTGCCCGTTCACTTTTGAGAAATAGCGGATATATCCGGCGTAGTGGAGCAGGACAGCGTTCACGGCTTCTGGGTCGCCCTCACGGGCTTTGAGGATTGTTTCATAGGGGAGAAGTCTACTCATACCGGCTCACCCCCATTTCTTCGCGTAGCCGCTGCAAGGCAAGCTGGATATGCCGCCCCGCTGTGCTGCGTGACCGGCCAATACACGCGCCGATCACGCGCTGCGGCTGGCGCAGAAAGTAATAGCGCAGGATTTCTTCCCGCGTCTGCTCCGGCAAAACAGAGATCGCGTCGGCAAGGGCGGCGTTGCAGAGCAGGACGGTCTGACCGCAGACGGTAAATGGGTATTCCTCGTCCGGCTCCGACGCGGCAAACTGGACAAACTTCTCGTTCATCAGATAGTCAAGGGAAACTTGCCGTTCCCATTGCCGTTTAAGCTTCAAAATCTTGTCCAAGGCGGCACAGCGGATAACAGTCTTGCAAAAGGCGTTGTACCTGCGCTGGATATATTCTTGATAGGCTATCTGGTCGGTCATGGAAATTCCCCTTTCTGAATAATAGTGCGGGGCGGTGGCACTTCTTGCTGTCGCCCCTTGATTGCCTACCAGCAAAGGCGGGCGGGGCTGTCAACGGCTGCGCATATGCGCCGTTCATCTTGACCGTTGACTGGCTCGGCTGGGTTTGCTATTTACCCGACAAACTTGAATTTATTTTAAGCTATCACGTTTTACCTTCTTAAGCCTTACTATCATTACCATAGGAATTTCTTTGTTGGTTTTAAAACATTCTTCATAAAATCCATCAATGACAAA